>JBEKPE010000012.1:0-28308 GCA_049521055.1 Bathyarchaeia archaeon | reverse complement strand
GGACGCTCGTATTTCTAATTCGTCCATTCGATTTCTGGGCTATGCTCGCCTCCGCCACGTTCATTCTATTGATTATCGCGGTTCTTGTGTCTCGCGAGAAACTTGCACTACATCCTTCGATTTTATTGATCCTGTACGGCATTGTGACTGCGGTTCTATTGTATGGCTTATTTTATTTCGGATTCGAACTTACAAAGTCCAATCCGATCTTCAGCCAAGGCATCAGCCAAGTCTATGGCCTGAGATCGAATGAATCTCGCTGGCTCATAGCCATGCTTTTGATCTTCCCAATCGGCCCTGGCGAGGAATTGTATTGGCGAGGCTTAATTCAGCGAACATTCGCTGAGAAAAAAGGCTCGAACGCTGGACTCGTAATCGCATCGCTCGCCTATGCTCTCGTCCACTTACCTACACTTAACCCGCCACTAATTTTGACGGCGCTCATTGGAGGTTTAGTGTGGGGAAGCCTCTACAAGTTTACCAAGAGTCTTGTTCCAGGAATCGTGTCACACGTATTGTGGGATCTTATGATATTCGTTCTCCTTCCATTCACCTAGCCAACGATCAGCCCAAGAGCCAAGAGAACGCCAAACAAAACAGACAGTGCCATCGTCGCCTGGGTCAACTTCACGTAATGAAGCGGCGAAGCTGCCGGAGTCGAGTATAGTCGCAATTGGAACAGGAAAAGTGGCAGAGTAAAGAAGACAAGCCCCGAGAACACGGGAAGTAGGCCTGCCACGATCGCTCCCAAGATGATCAGGTAAGAGAATAACGTGAGAACGGCCGCCGTTAGCATAGCGGTTCTTCTGCCCACAGTTACGGTGAAGCTTCTCTTTCCGGCTTTCAAATAAGGGTCGAAGAAAATCTGGTCATGGTTAACAAGGACGCATACGGTCAGCAAACCCGGGGGAACGCCCATCAACAGCGACAGCATTGAAACGTTGATGGTTTGTATGTAGTAGCTACCGAGAACGGGAAGGATTCCGAAAGAAAGGAATATTCCAAATTCGCTCAGGCCGAGACCACGGTACCCCAGCCGAAGCGGCGGGGCTACGTGGAAGTACGCAAAGAATACGCCCACGAAACCCAACACCAAGACAATTGGACCGGCTACGTAGGCTAGGTAGAACCCAATCCCGACTGCAAGTATCAAAAAGAAGTAAGCCAGCAGTTTGGCCCGCTTGAAGGTCATCAACCCTCTGGGCAAAACCTTCCAGCCTCCAAAGTCTGCAGGAAACATGTTGTTCGATATCACGTCGACACCGCTTTCAAAATCGTATACGTCATCGATCGCATTCGCACCGAGATGAAGAAGAACACTTGCCAACAAAGCCAACGCGAA
Source organism: Bathyarchaeia archaeon (assembly GCA_049521055.1). Taxonomy (GTDB): domain Archaea; phylum Thermoproteota; class Bathyarchaeia; order 40CM-2-53-6; family 40CM-2-53-6; genus FEN-987. The sequence goes on along the minus strand of JBEKPE010000012.1, from coordinate 26,966 downwards.
TATCAGTGGGGCGAAGGCTCTCTGAACCGACCACGCAAGTGCCGTCCCAACAAGAACTGGTGAGATTATTACAGGAATGAATTGGGCTCTCGCTAGACGAATGACGCGCCCCGAAGTTGAGTTAGAAATCGCGATATACCTCCTGTATTCATCCATCGAACAAGCCTGATCATAATTGGTTTATGATATCTCGCTTTTCGAGAGGTTAGGGCCTATTTTGATTAGAGTTAGTAGGCCCGTCCATCCACTTACTCGAGGCGCTTTAGAACGTCTCTCAGCGCCTTTCGACCGCTCCGTGGAAAGATCGATTGATTACTTTTGAGAAGATGCCTTTCGTCCGGTGACGCCCGTCGCGATCAGTACCAAACCAACAATTACCGTAAGGCCCCCTGCCCCGGCCCAGAATGTTGAGCCGGTCATGATGCTACCGGGAAGAATTCCGATGCCTTGAAGGAACCAAATTAGACCCATAAGGAATAAGATGGCGCCGACCGGAACTGCGACAACCCCGAACCGCACTATCCATCCCTCGATTACTGATGCCTATGAGATCTTTATTTTAATGGCCTCGCCGTCGACTGAGACAGGGTAAGTATGTTGGTCGTATGTCTTGATTTCCGCTACAATCTTAGCTGAATGTTCGATCAGTTTAAGGAATGATGGTGGTAGTTTGTCGATGTCTGGAATGTGCCCGCCGAGCGTTGGTTCCGCTTTCTTTTTCCCAGTGGTTACGTCGAATTGTGCCGCATGCATGGGACACGTGACTATATTTCCCCTAAGCCCGCCGCTTGAGAGCCGCGCGTTCGCGTGCCCGCACCTATCGTCAATAGCGAAGAACTTTCCCTCTACATTGGCGATCAGGATTTCCCTATCAGTCAACTCAACATGCTTCATTTTGCCTACGGGAATTTCTTTAGTTGTACCAACTTCGATCCAATTCGAAACATCCGATACCTGTGCAGTCATTAGCATCTGCCTCAGAGATTGTCGGTTAGACATATATACTTGGTAGTAAAGACTTACTAACTAGGTAGTCTGTAGTTGACCAAGTCAAGTCCATGCAGTCATATAGACTCCGAAGTCCACGCCGCGTGGAATGATCTTCTCAAGGCTTGGACATTGCCGGTGATTCACGCGTTAGGACTTAGCGACAGGGCAAGATTCAATGAGCTGAAAGAAATGCTCGTCTCAATTAGCGCGACCAGCCTAGCGGAACGACTAAAGGAGCTAGAGCTGCGAGGAATCGTTCAAAGACAGGTTTACCCTGAAAGTCCCCCGAGAGTCGAGTATTCACTAACGAAGAAGGGTAGAGAACTGCAGGGACTCCTACTCCAACTTGCGGATTGGGTGGTCAAATGGAACCGAAAGTCAGAGATGATAAGTCCACCGGTTAGGCAACCTAGACCGCAATCGCTGATAGCGTCAGGCTAATTGATTCGATGATCTGAACGCTATCGCTAAGTGGTATGAGAGTCAGGTAGCAATTGCTCAAAATGCCTCCTCGCTCAATTGCAATAATTGGCGCCCCCCTTTGCGATGGAGAACGTGAGAAAGGAGTTGAGAAAGCCCCGGACGCTATTCGGGCGGCCGGGCTCGTTACCGAGCTGAATGGATTCGCAAACGTAACTGACCATGGAGACATCGACCTTCCACCTCCGACCTCTGACAAGATCTCCGGTAAGCTCCGAAATGCAGAGTACGTTGTTGACTTCTGCCGAAAAGTGAAAGACGCTGTCAACAAGGCTTTGAACGCTGATGAGTTTCCCGTTCTGATCGGAGGAGACTGTAGCATCTTTCCCGGAGCAGTAGCGGGCCTCAGCCCCACTTTTGATCACCCGCGGGCCCTGTATCTTGACGGAGACGCAGATTTCAATACGGACCAAACTACAATCAGCGGTTACTTTTCAGGCATGGCTTTCGCCGCTGCCGTCGGCAAGGGGTACGAACCCCTTACGAGGGTAGGTGACCGGTTTCCAATCATCCGAGAAGAGGATGTCCGTATGCTTGGGCTTCGCAGGTCAAAACTAGAACCACAGGAATCGAAGAACCTGGAAGATTCGCAACCAAAGTGGGTCACGGCGGAAGCCATTCAGAATGGAGCCCAAAAGGCGGTACAAACTATTGTAGATGACGCTAAGAAACCGACGTACCTTCACTTTGATCTAGATGTCATTGATCCCTGCGAGATGCCGGCGCTGGCAGGAATACATGCAGGTGTGCACCCTCAAGGCGGACTAACATATGAGCAGACGAATTCGCTCCTCAAGCTGTTGAAGAAGGTTCACTTGATTGGCATGGAGATAACACTCTACGACCCTACGCTCGATCAAGACAAGAAACACGCACAGCGAATTGTTCAACTGATCAAAACCGTTCTTGAACCCTGATTATGAGGAACGGCCTCGATGGAATTCTCTACACATCAAAATTGATTAACTATGATTGTCCTGCTGAACGAGCTCAGGTCATTAGTTATGTAAAGTTGTGAACTTAGGATCTATCAGAAACCGCGAAGCTTGCTTGGTGAGACCCGAATTAGAACGCTGTACGAAGCGGCCAAGCTTTCAGGCGTAAGTCCAATTTTCGGGATGTGCTCGCGGTATTTCTCAATATATCTTGAGTTATGCGGTGGAGGCTTCTTGTCAATCGAGGCGTTACCCGTGAGAACAACAAAATCACCGCCTTCATCGTTTGTTTGGAAATTTACCGACACCCTTGGGTTGCGGGCGATGTTCCTTACCTTGTGGGCGGCAGGTTGGCTGTAAATGAGAAGCGCCATCCCGTCCCAATAGAACCAAACAGGATTAGGTTGCGGAGTTCCGTCCTGTGACACGGTAGTTAGCCAAATGATATAGTCTTCTTGAAGACGCTTGGCGGCCTGAGCTCCGAGCTTGGTGGTTAGGTCGATCATATTTCATCTTCACGAGTTATTGTCCTGCCGAGTATTAGCGCTTCTGGGATTCGCTGTGTGCTGCGAATTCCCGCCTTTTGCCTACCAATAACCTAGCACAGAAACCAAAACAAGTCGAGGTGCCTACAACTCTAGTTGGCGTTTAGCGTTGGAGGAGGAGTATGATGGTTTCAAGTTTGGAGTACTTTTCAACAGAAGCATTCTAGGCCCTAATAGCTAGTGCCTTAGAATGTGGTCTGACGGTCAAAGTTCTTGATAAAATTCAAGAAAAATTGTGATGTTAGAGTTGGAAGTCGCAGTCTGGGTTAGTACATTTCCAACTTCCGCTTCCGACCGGAAGCAGGACTCCCGAATCGCATTTCTTGCACTGTGGGAATCCACTTACGCTTATGTTCACTGCCAATCAGTTCACCTCTGGAGTGTTTACTCGTAGATCATTAAGCAGTTGCCCGCGCGGACTTCGCCGCGGAAGCGAGCGGTGGATATGAAGATTAACGGGTGGTTTGAAGGGGTCACTCTACTTGGCCAGTAAGGGTCGTATGTGAACGTGTGAGTCGGAATAGGGATCACGATGGGACTTGGAGCCGGATACGGATATGGGACCACTTCTGGGTAAGGGTTGTACATGGGTTGACATTGACACACAATCTATCGCCTAACCTGAACCCTTTTGACAATGTGCAATTAAGCGTATGTGGCAGATCACGTCGCCATTTCGTTACCTATGCTCAACAACACGCCAGGGAGCGCTAACATTTGCACATCTCGATACATCCAAGAACTGCGCAATTTGACTTTCCCAAGTTTGCACCAAACAAAGAAGGGTAGGGAGAGGCATCTCCCTCTCAACATCCCATGTCGCTTACCGGTTCAGGATGGCCTAGTATGGCCAGACGTAGTAGCCGTACCATGGGTAGTAGTACGGGTAGGTAGGGGCGTAGTATGGAACTACCGCATAGCCCGGATACCAGTCAGGGACTTTCATCTTCACAGTTTTCATCGCGGTATTCACCTCCTCCAATCTACACCTCAGCTTTCTCTCTGCGCCTCATCGAAGCGTGGAAACGTTCGTCCCTCTGGCTCCGTTAACGGTTAGTAGAAAAAGTAGAAACCCGAACCTGCCCAGGGTGATTAGACATCTCCTTTAGCTCACTTCAGAATTCAAAGTTTCGCCGAAATGGAGCAAGTTCATATGAGCTTCGAGAGATACGCATCGTGACCATGCTAATTGTTCAGGTTTCTGATATTCACGTTGGCCCCGAATTTCGGGATGAGATATTTCAGAAGGGAGTTGAGGAAGTCAACGGCCTGAACCCAGATGTTCTCTTAGTTACAGACGACTTAACCGAGAATGGCCTCCTTTCGCAATATGAGCGAGCATCGGAACTGATGAAAGGCTTCACTTGTCGCTCGAAGATTTACACTAGCGGAAACCACGATTATCGAAATACGGGATACTTGCTGTTCAAGCACTTCTTTCCTTCCAAGCCAATAGTCCGGAGGAAGGGAGTGACGATCACGGTCCTGAGCACAGCTCGGCCCGAACGAAATGATGGAGAGGCCGGATACCGGCAGATCGTCTGGCTTGAGAAAGCCCTCGCGCATGAGAAGAGTTTCAAGCTTGTCATGATGCACCACCACCTAGTCCCCGTGCCTGATACAGGGCCGAATACCATTCCGATCTTGGATGCAGGAGACGTTCTTCGCGCTTTGGGCCGCTCGAAACCGGACTTAGTTGTGTGTGGGCACCGTCACAGGCCCTGGAAGTGGACCATAAACCATATTCCCATAATTCACGCCGGCAGTTTCTCTTCCGAGCGTTTGCGCGGTTTCTTCTCTAACTCCTATAGTGTAATCAAATTAGGCGCCGGAAAGTGCGATGCTTGGCTGAAGATAATTGACGGCCCACGTCTTGAATTCGACAAAATAACGAAGGGAGAATCGGGCCTTTCAAACCTTCCCTGATCGTACTCAACCGAAGGTGCTTGGTTAGTCAACTCAGCTCAGAAGTAATGCTCTATAATTTCACGGATGTTAGCTTCGTAGTCTCCGAAGGGTGATGGGGCTATGAATACGTCGTCGACGCCGGACTCGTGATATTCTCTTACTCGCTCCCTCAGATCTTGGATTGTGCCAAGAACGGTGAGCCTCTTCACCATCTCAGGAGTCACGACCTTTTTCACCGCACCTCTATCCTTAGCCTTCCAACCGTCCATCATCGCTTTCGATTCCGACCCGTAGCCGAGGCTTGTGAATAGGGTGGAGTAGGCGGGAGCGCTTGCATAGAATGCCACGAGCTCCTTTCCCGCATCAATCCCTTTCTCGTTATCTCCGAGGACGTATGAGTAGAGCATCACGGAGAGGTTGGGACGTGCTTTCCCTTCTGCATTACGACATGCTTCGTCGATAATTGACAGATCATGTTTGATTCGGTGTGGCGGGTGCAGATTCAGGATTATTCTGTCTGCAACTTTCGCAGCTTTCGCGATCATTCGGTCATTCAGTGCAGCTAGAGCAATCTTCGTTGGAAACGCGGTCTTCATCCTTGCACCTTTCGGTGACGAGTACACGCCGTCATAGCTGACTTTCTCTCCAGAGAAATATTGGCGTAGGAGTCTGACGGTCTCGTCTAACCGATGATTCGGTTTCTGAAAAGGTTGCCCGTGCCAGTTCTCCACTATCGCGGCTGTGCTGACACCTAGGCCCAAAGTGAAACGCCCCCCGCTGAATTCGTTAAGCGTCGCAGCCAGTAAGGCGAGTTGGCTTGGGGTTCTTGTGAAGACGTTTAGGATCGACGTGCCGAGCTGAATCCTCTTAGTCGCACACGCAGCGAACGCCACGAGTAAGGACGCATCACGTAGCGTAGTTTCACCGAACCAGAGGCCATCGAAACCGCGCTGTTCTACTTGTTGACTCATCTCTGGAATGCGTTGGGAGGAGAGTTCGCCGTTTCCGCTCAATATTAGGCTAGTAGACATTGCAACTGCGACGCCTTCACCATGGGGATAAAAGACTAACGAACACTCGTATGAGACAAGCAATTGATCCAAGCCAAACTCTTATGTCGCAACAAACCGAGTACGACACAGAAGATAGGAACAGCCCGCTAACCGCTTGTTAACAACCACCGTAGGGTTGAAATCAACTTGAACGAGATTGAAATCAACAACCTCTCATTTACATACGAAAATCGAAATGACGCTGCCTTAGACAAAATCAATCTTCAAATAAAAAATAAGGACTTTCTACTTCTTGCTGGAGCGAGTGGCTCAGGCAAGTCTACACTGATAAAATGCATTAACGGCCTCATACCGCACCGGTATGTGGGAGAATATTCAGGGGAAGTTAAGGTCAGAGGGCAGCCAGTACCTGACGCGCACTTCCTTCAACTCTCCCTCACTGTCGGGACTGTGTTGCAAGAAGCAGACAAGCAGCTCGTTTCCTCCATCGTGGAGGATGATGTAGCGTTCGGCCCGGGCAACCTCGCATTGCCCCGACTAGAGATTGACAGGCGAGTCAAACAAGGACTAGCGTCGATGGATATTCTGGGGTTGCGGGAAAGATCCATTTTTGGTATTTCTGGCGGACAGAAACAGAGGGTCGCTATCTCTGACGTCCTCGCGATGGAACCCGACATCCTGCTCTTCGACGAGCCGCTTGCCAACCTCGATTCCAATGGAGTCCACCTAATGCAGAGCATCTTCCGAACCCTTCATGATTCCGGCAAGACCGTGCTCGTTAGCGAGCACAGAACTGAGGAGGTACTCCGAGCTAACCCAACTAGAGTGGCTGTGATTGATAAGGGGCGGCTAATAGCGGAAAGCGAGGATCCTAGGGTCTTAGGAAAGTTCCGAGATGTTCTGAAGGTTCCTGCGGAGTATTTTCTAGGAAACGCCCTCGAAACGGCCGGTACCTCAACCATTACCCCATTCGCCTCTTACGTCCCATCGACGGAAGAACTCATCCGAGTTGACGATCTCAGCTTCGAGTATTCTGGTGGCATCAAAGCGCTCCAACACATCAACCTAACAATCCACGCCGGAGAAAGAATCGCCCTCCTCGGAAATAATGGGGCAGGAAAATCAACACTGGCCCTCAGCCTCGTAGCTCTTCTGAAACCAACGACCGGACACGTTATCGTGCATGGCAAAGATACTAGAGACCTATCCACTTCAGAGATCGCGCGTACGCTCTGTCTAGTGTTTCAGAGCCCGTTCTCGATGTTGTTCGCCAAGACCGTGCGCGACGAACTGAGCTTCGGCCCAAAGAACCTAGGATTCACAGCCGAAGAGATTTCAAAGATTGTGCCCGAGACGGCGAATCGATGCTCAATAGGCCACCTGATCGACAAATCTCCCTTCGCATCAAGCTTCGGGGAGAAAAAACGAATTTGCGTAGCGTCCGTGCTCACGATGCAACCCGAATGCATCATCTTAGATGAACCGACCGCCGGACAGGATTACAGAAGCTACTCGAACTTCATGAACTTCATCTGTTCACTAAGGGAACGTGTGAAGTCATTTATCGTAATCACACATGACCCAGACCTTGCAATTGAGTATACAGATAGGGCGATCGTTCTCAATGATGGAAAAATAATAGCGGACGGACCTACACACAAGGTTCTGGCGGATCACACTATCCTCAAGGAAGGAGCGATCCGTGAAACATCTCTAATCGAACTCTCGCTAAAGGCGACTCATGGCAAGGAAGTGTGCAGCCTAGAAGAACTGGAAAGATTGGACCGTATTGCCAGCTCTTAAATACTAAGAACCCGCCAACCAACAAGCAGGGAAAAACATGAGCAAAAAAGGAATGAAGGAATCATTCTTCTCGGCAAAACAAATCGTTGCAATGGCAGTTGGAACCGCACTCTACGCAGCACTCACGATCCCGTTCAACATCTTTCAAATACCCGGTGCCGGCGGCCTAATCGCGATTAGACCGACGGTTGCAATTCCGATGCTCTTCGGCATTGTCTTCGGGCCCATTACAGGATTCGTTACAGGCCTACTCGGCAACATAATTTCTGACGGCGTATCCTTTGGCGGATTCTTCTGGAACTGGGACATCGGCAACGGACTAATCGGCGCAATTCCAGGAATTGCCTACTTCGTGATCAAGAGAACAGACTGGACCAAAGCAAAGACTCTAGCGATAGCCGCCGTTCTAGCAGTAGTCGCTTCAATTGTCGGTATCGGATTCGCAGCTATGACAGACTTAGCATTCCAAATCGGCCTCAGCACAATGGACGCAGCATTAGCCGAATTCTATTCCGCAGCAGGGACCGACGCAATTAACGGTGCAATTCTTACGCCCATACTGTTGTACGCATATGCGACCGCAACAGCCGGACGAGCGCGGCGAGTCTAACAAGAGACTCAATGATTCAGATCAAATACTTTCCCGGGAACACCCTACTCCATAGGTTGGACCCGAGAACAAAATTCCTACTTGTTGTTTTATTCATCTTCATCGAAGTATCGTTCCTAGACATCAGACTGCTCCTCTTCCCATTCGTAGCTTCAATCCTCCTCTACCTCTCGGCTAAGATACCATTCAAAGAGGTAAAGGGAACATGGAAATTTCTCTTCACAATCATAGTTTTCATTTCCTCGGTAAACGCGTTCTTCACCTTTCTCGGTACAAACGTCCCACACCCACACATCATTGCGCAGTTCTGGGTTTTCAAAGTCACTACGGAAGGAATATTCTTGGCGGCGGGATCGATGATGAGATTTCTGTCCTTAGCGATAGTCTCAATGTGTGTGGTCAATACCACCGATCCGGGCCTATATGCGCCAGCCCTTGCGAAACTCAAAGTGCCCTACAAGGGTGCCTTCGTTGTTGACCTCGCTATGCGGTACCTTCCCGTGTACGTTGAGGAGTTGGAGACAACCATGAACGCACAAATGGCTAGAGGGTACAAGGTGAAGGTCAGAGGCGGCCTATTCGCCCGCATACTCAACACGGTACCGCTGATAGTGCCAGTCGCGATGAATGCGATGTTGAGCATTTATGACGTAGCAGATGCGATGGAACTGCGCGCATTTGGTGCGGAGAAGACTCGAACCTGGTATAGGACGGTGAATTTCAAAAGAAGAGACTACGCTTCCATCGCCATTCTGTTCGTAATGCTCGTCGTCGCGATCTTTCTGAGGACCAAGTTCACAACTTACTGGATACCAACCTAGCCGAAACGGGCGTCCTCGAATGAATCGTCGCCCCGCGAACTGAAATCATCACGTCATGTTTGACTTGATGCAACTCTTATCGGTTCAGTAGATGCATGGTTGCCTCAGGATAACGTTCACCAGCAAATATCCCTCGGGGCAACGCTTCCCCTATGCGACGGAGATCGTTTGATGTTAATTTCACTTCCAGTGAGCCGATGTTTTCTTCGAGATACTTTCTCCGTTTGGTGCCGACGATGGGGACGATATGTTCTCCTTGAGACAAAACCCATGCCAAGGCAAGTTGGGCAAGCGTGCATCCTTTCTCTTCTGCAATCGCTTCAATGCGGCGAAGAGCCTCGAGATTTTTCTGGAGATTTTCGGATTGAAAGCGTGGTGCTGCATGCCGCCAGTCTCCTTGAGGCAATTCAGTCATATTCTTGATTTGGCCCGTCAGGAAGCCACGGCCGAGGGGGCTGTAGGCAACGAAACCAATACCCAGCTCTTTACATGTGGCTAGCAGCTCGTCTTCAGGGTCCCGGGTCCAGAGCGAGTATTCGGTCTGCAACGCCGCGATCGGGTGTACTGCGTTCGCGCGGCGCAATGTTTGGGGTGAAGCCTCCGAAAGGCCTAGGTGTCTCACTTTACCTTCCTTGACAAGTTGGGCCATCGCTCTAACGGTCTCTTCGATTGGAGTATTCGGGTCAACTCGATGTTGATAGTAGAGATCGATCGTATTCACGCCGAGGCGACGAAGACTTGCCTCGCAACAGGAGCGAACATACTCAGGTTTGCCGTTAACCCCTCGGAGCTTTGGATTCGCATCGTTCCGCACGATTCCGAACTTGGTGGCTATGACCACTTGATCGCGGCGATCACGAATAGCGCGCCCGACGAGCTCTTCATTCGTGAAGGGGCCGTAGATATCAGCTGTATCGAGAAAATTCACGCCCAAGTCGAGGGCTCGATGAATGGTAGCGATTGACTCCTCATCATCGCGTTTCCCATAGAATTCAGACATGCCCATGCAACCCAAACCAATTGTGGAAACCTTCAGTCCAGTCTTCCCTAACTCTCGCATCATCATGTTTCTACGCCCTTACTTTCCAACAATCTAGTGAGGTCATCCTTTTCTCTTTCTCGGAGCCGGTTGGGTGAACGGGGAACAGTAAAGCCAGTTTAGAGGAAGCGTTTTTATGAGTCGGGTGTCCCTGATCCATGCGTAATCCATACGTAATAAAAGGCGTTAGGGAATGGCCACAGTAACGGAATCTCAACCCCAGCTCGAGTTCACGGCGAAGGCTCTGGAGAGAGCCAAGGCCATACTTCAAAAGCCTGAGAATTCCGGGAAAGCGCTGCGAGTTTTCGTTTTCGGCGGTGGATGCGCTGGCCTCAATTACGGTATGGCGATGGGCTTTGTGAAGCCTGAAGATTACGTACTTGAGAGCGACGGTTACAAGATCGTTGTTGATCCGAAGAGCATGGAACTCTTGAAGGGTATGAATGTCGATTACTACGAGAGCATCCAATCCTCAGGGTTCAAGTTCAACAACCCGAACGCTATAGCAAGCTGCGGCTGCGGCCTATCCTTCAAGACAGCTCAGAAGACGGATATGGCGCAGACTAAGCCCTGCCACTAGAAAGAGTCTACAATTTTATTGTGCGGGTAGTCTCTTGATCGCGAGCTGAATGTCCTGGGCTTTCACGGTTTTCCTGCCCGCATGACGAGCTAGGCCTGTTGCTTCTTTTCCAACCTTAACCGCGTACTCTTCCAATACCTTACCAAGTTCTTCCACGGCATCGTCGCCGACCCTGTCGGCCCCTGCCATCTCGATAAGACGTCGAACTGCGGCTGTAGAAAGCTCATCGGGCGGCAAGAAAAACCACGATTTCTAATCGCGTGCCCTTTGAAGCTATTAAAATTTCCCCAGTCAGCTGAACTGGGCTCGATAGAGAGATGTTTTGATTTGATTAGCCTACATTGGGCGAAACGAACAGTTTTGTTGCAAAAAACGCCCCGCCCACCTGCCGCAGCAGGCTAGAACGAGCTATCACTTACCATAAGCAGTCTAATTCCGCAGGTTCAACCCATGAGCTATGTCGACGCCCACATCCACCTAGCCGACCCTGGCTACGCTGGGAAGGTTGAAGAAGTGGTTGAAAACGCAAACCAGCACAACGTTTCCCAGATGCTCTCTAATGCTACAGACTACGAGACGTCACTAGCAACCATAAACCTGGCCAAGCAGTATCCAAGCAAAGTCCTTGCGGCCGTAGGCGTGCACCCATCCACAGCCACCAAAACCGAATCGTATCACCTGGACAAGTTCGCGACTCTCCTCGATGGGAATCGAGACTGGGTGAGGGCGATTGGCGAGATAGGGCTCGACGGAAAGTACACCCAAGATGAACGGATCAGGAAACGGCAACAAGAGATTTTCCGATTCTGCCTAAACCTAGCAGAAGAACGAAATCTCCCCGCAGTCGTGCACTCAAGGCAAGCCGTGGCAGAGACACTTGACACGTTAACCGACTTCAAAGCCCTGAAGACCCTATTCCATTGGTACGACGGACTGATCGAAAACCTTCAGCTCTTCAAGGAACGAGGCTACTGGATTTCAATCGGCCCGGCCATATTGTACTCTCGCCGAATCAGCGAAATTGCACGCGCGGCAGATCTCAGCATAATGTTGAGCGAGACTGACGGACCGGTGAGCTACCGTGGACTCTTCGGAGACGAGCTTACGCAACCATCATTAGTCGTAGCGGTAGTTCAGAAAATAGCTGAAATCAAAGGATTGAAACCTGAGTTGGTACGAGACCAAATCCTTTCGAACTTTCAGAAGCTTACATTAGCCAAATAACCTACTAATTAATCACCAAAGAACCTGTGTCCGACATTCGAAGCGCGATCGCATCTTGAGACCTATCATCCTGCAACATTTACACCATGACGAATGCAACTCTTCGCGAATCTCACGCGAAATCCATCATGGTCCTCCCCGGAATGCCGCCGTAACATCAGTCGCAGGGCTCGCCGTCATCCTTGTCATAGCGGCAGTCGCGGGTACCCACATTTTCTTGAGCACAGGACCCCCTGCACCTGCGTGCGAGACTCAGCTCTCAATTCAAATCGGCGTTCCTACGGCGGCGCAGCTTTGCCTTCGACCGCTGAACATCATAGTTTCAAACTCGCATCTTGTTCTCTTGGGGGGAGGTAGAGGAGGGATGGTCAACTATGTGCCTGAATTCTATGTTCCTGTGTTAGTCCTGAAACCAGGTGCAACTGGCACGATAGACATTCTGTACCACATATCGGCCAGTACCATAGGTCACGTAGGACCGCTACCAACAGTGCCACCTAATCTTGTGCCCGTCGCGCTCTCAGTCCCGTTGGCGACCATAAACACGAGCCGAGTCGAATTTTCTGACGGCGTGCCTATCTTTCAAAACAGCGCTTGGATCTTATACCGATACACGGTAAATGCCTCGGCCGATTCCACAGGCTACTACGCTATCATGCCACCGTATTTTTTCGGAATCTACCCTGCCCTAGACATCGGAGCTGAGTCAAATGATCTTAACATGTCCGCCCTCAGCATTTGGGGTTATACAGGAATAATCACATCTGCCGAAGACACCGTACCTTCTACAATTGTTGGCACGAGCGGGTTTAGCATTGTGAATGCAACCATTCCCGGACTACAAGATTGTCCCAACGCTGCTTGTAATCTGATATCACGCAGCAGCGGATACTAGCCAATGGTTCTGTTAAGATGACGGCTCACGCCCGAAAAATGATCTGGTGTTTTGAGGCTGTTAACTCACGGCTCATTTTCACGTGCTCAATCCTTGAACGACACATGGAAAATGCAGAACTTAGCACCAATAGCCACACAACGTGTTTCGTCACTTGATTCAGCTTTTCTCCCTATGATGGATTCTTGCCATCCCGTGACTATCCCGCGAACAATGTCGCACATGGGTTCCGTAGATTTCCGGTTGTAGCATATTGGGCAGTCTTTTATCGTGTAAGCATATGTGACATAGGGTTCGTGGTTGATTCTGTTAACGCTAACACACCTGCCCCAACCGCGCACGCTCAGAACTTCATCCAAAATCTTCCAGCGATCTTCTGAAGGTATATCATTCTTTGAGTAAGCGAATGTTGCGCGTCCTATCTCTTGCCCAATCTGGTAAAGAACGGTCTTCCCTACTTTAGTTCCCGCTATAGAGTGAAGGTGGTCAAGCATTGCTTGGAAAGTTGTAATCCTGAACGATATGATCCGTTGTTCCCCATCCAGTATCCAGCCATCTTCTTGTCGCCGTCTTAGTTCGTGTTTTGTGCTCAATTTTCTGAACCGATAGGTACTCACCCAGAATGACTCTAATGGTTTCTGGGATGGTGCCCCGCATTCTTTTCTTACGTTCCTTCTCTAATGCCTTCTTCATCCTTTCCGTTATTGAGCATGAAGCGTTTCTCATGGGATGATCTACGCTCCTACCACGATGCATGGCTCAAAGAATTTCGAACAAACAAGTTGGAAACTAGCACACAACAGATTCGCCACATTACCTTAGCTGGAACACATCATAACAATAAGATGGAGCGACTCAACGGAGAAATCAGGGACAGAGAGAAGGTGCTTCGAGGCCTGAAGAAGTCAGATACGCCGATTCTAACAGGCTACCAAATCTTCCACAACTACGTTAGAGCACATGAAGCGTTGGGAGGCAAAACACCCGCAGAACTAGCAGGAATCAAAGTCGAAGGCGAAAACAAGTGGTTAACGCTAATCCAAAATGCACGATTGCAGAAAGTCGGTACGGATAAGCAATAATTGATGTTGGGGAATCAATCTAATGACGATTTGCGTCAGGAAAGCGATCACTAGCGATGCTCCGGGGATAGCGAAGGTTCACGTCGACACGTTTCGCACTACCTATCACGGAATTTACCCTGACGAATTTCTCTCGAACATGTCTTATGACAGGGCGCTACATATTTGGGAAACAACTCATCTTATTCCAAGTAGCCAGAACGCAGTATACGTCGCGGAAGACGAGCCTAGGCACATTGTTGGATTCGCAATCTGTGGGCCCGATAGAGATAACGACCTTCTCTACAAGGGTGAAGTCATTGGATTATATGTACTTCAGAAAATGCAACGGCGAGGCATTGGAAAGCAGCTCATGCTTGCTGCCGTCCAAGATTTGAAGTGTCGGAGTTTCGGTTCGATGCTAGTTTGGGTGTTAGCTGATAACCCTTCAAGGCGCTTCTACGAAAAGTTTGGGGGAGAACATGTGCAAACGAGGGACATTATCGTAGGTGGCAAATCATTCAAAAAATTTGGATATGCTTGGAAAAGCCTAGATTTGATACCCCAAAACGCCAGCCAACCGACGAAATTTGACAGCTACAAAAATCTGAAGGAGCCGACGCCAACTTGACAGAGCCCTGATTAGCAAAGTTTATGTTGAATGCGACTTGCATGTCGATTCTCGCATCAGGACTGTTCGAGTTGGGTAAGGTTCGAATCGACGTCGTAAAACGGACGTCCCGGGAATTGATAAGAAGATACCCTGAGCGTTTTACGGGCGAATTCGAATCCGACAAACAAGCTGTGAATGAGCTTGTAGTTACACCGTCGAAGCGGTTGCGAAATCGAATCGCAGGTTACGTAACTCGTATGAAGGTTGTTGAGGCGGAACGTGCGGCCGCTACGGAAGTTTCGGAAGTGGAACCTGAGCCTAGCGATCCTGGGATTGACGAGTAAAGTCTGTACTCAAATTATCTGTGAATCCATTCTCTAACGCTTTAACACAGTTTCTTGAGTGCAATTCGTTGCGGGAAATGCTAAAAGGTCACGTTGTAGACCACGCCTAAATCGAATTCAAGAATACCCGCGAAGGGTCGAGACTCATTGCATATTGTCGTCTGCGTCAAACATGTCCCTGATGCAACCGACATCCGTTTCGACCCCATTACCCTCAACCTAATCCGCGAAGGTGTTCCATCGATAGTCAACCCCTTCTGCCTAAACGCCATTGAAGAGGCTGTCAGGATGAAAGAGAAACTAGGGGCAACGATTACAGGCGTCGCGATGGGTCCTCTCCAAGCACAAGAAGGCCTTCGCGAAGCACTCGCGATGGGTGTAGACAAGGCAATTATGGTTTCTGACAGGGAGATGGCTGGGGCAGATACACTAGCCACATCATATACGCTATGGAAGAGCATTGAGACGATCGCTCATGAGAACCCGTTCGACCTGATCCTAACTGGAAAGGTCGCAATCGACGGCGAAACCGGCCAAGTCCCGCCAGGCCTTGCCGTCAGGTTCAAGATTCCCATAATCTCCAACGTAACGAAAATTGAAAAAGTTGATCCACAGTCCAAAACAGTAGTTGTGAAACACCGTTTCGACGACGGCATCGAGACCGTCCAAGCGAAACTCCCCGCTGTCCTCACCATAACCGAAGAAGCGAACAAACCAAGAAAGTTCACGATAGAGGGTATGCTCAAGGCGGAGAGAACACAAATTGAAGTTTGGAACAAAGACAAAATCCAAGCAGACCCAAACCTACTCGGCCTAAAGGGCTCTCCAACAATCGTGAAGAAAGTCTTTCCACCCCCCGGCAGAAAACAGGGAGAAGCATTTGATGGAACAAACGACCCCCAGGGAGCTGCAAAATGGCTAACTCAGAAACTAATCGGAGCCCGTGTCCTAGGAAAGGGTCGACAAGACACATCTACGCCCGTATCCCAAACATCGAACGGTAACAATGTTACCGCACAAGCGACTGGCAACGGCAAGTTTGGCGAAGTATGGGTCTTTGTTGAGCATCTTCACGGTAAATCAATTCAGGTTCCTTGGGAACTCTTAGGGGAAGGAAGGCGTCTAGCAAATATCTACGGCACCAAATTGGGCGCTTTAGTGATCGGACATAACGTTGGACACCTAGCCAAGGAAGCTTTCGTGCACGGTGCGGATAAGGTCTACTTGGTAGAAAATGAGAGACTTGAGCACTACCGAACGCAACCCTACGCCGTAGCAATGGAGGAGGCAGTTAGGAAGTTCAAGCCCGAAGCTCTATTGGTGGGCGGAACGGTGAGGGGACGCGACCTCGCGGGTTCAGCCGCTACCTTTCTCGAAACCGGCCTAATCGCCGATTGCACTGGACTGGACGTTGACATAGAAACTGGGACGTTCATGGGTACAAGGCCGGATTACGGTGGCAACCTCATGTCGACCATAATCTGCCCCAAACAAAGGCCGACTATGGCGAGCGTTCGTCCCAGAGTTATGAAGAGCCTACCCGTTGACATGGAACGGGATGGCGAAATAGTGAGGGTAGAGCCGAACCTGAAACCTGACGACTTGAATACTGAGGTGACTGAATTCGTCCCCATCGAACGTTTCGGCGTCCGCCTTGAAGACGCACAGATCATTGTATCCGGCGGAAGAGGTTTGGGTTCCGCGAAAAACCTAGCCCTAGTCGAAGAACTCGCAAACATTCTTCACGCTCAGGTTGGAGCATCTAGAGCTGCCGTAAGGGCAGGGTGGATCGGACCTGATCACCAAGTGGGTCAAACCGGTTTCACGGTGAGACCACGCCTATACATTGCGGTTGGAATCTCGGGAGCAATTCAACACATAGTCGGAATCATGAACGCTGACTACATCGTCGCGATCAACCGTGATCCGGAAGCCGCAATCTTCAAGATGGCAAACTTCGGGGTCGTCGGTGACCTATTCAAGATTGTTCCGGCGTTGATTGATGAATTGAAGAAAGCTGGCTTAGCTGAGTCGGCAAAATGACAGAGAAGTTCGACTCAATAGTCGTCGGGGCAGGGCCCGCCGGGATAGCCGCTGCCTACACTATGGCGAAGGGCGGGCTGAATGTCCTCGTTCTTGAAAAGGGCGAGAAACCCGGCGCAAAGAACATGTTCGGCGGCGTCATCTTCAGACATCACACCGAGAAGCTAGCACCTGAATTTTGGAAAACGGCACCCGTCGAAAGGCACGTCGTGGAATACCAATACTGGTTTCTTTCCAAAGACTCCCACCTCCTGGTAAGCCATAGGAACCAGAAGTTCAACGGCCAGTACAACGCGTTCACAGTTCACCGTGCAAAATTTGACCCTTGGTTCGCAAAGCTCGCAGAAGACGCAGGCGCCGTGCTCATCAACAGAACCACTGTAGACAGCGTCCTGAAGGAGGATGGAAGAATCGTCGGAGTCGAAACTGAACGCGGAGACGTTATGGCTGATGTTGTAATCGCCGCGGACGGCGTCAACTCGATGCTCGCAAAACAAGCAGGCATTAGAGAGGAAATACCTGAGGATGCAGTCGTGCTTGCGGTAAAGGAAGTGATTGCTCTCCCCAAACAGAGAATTGAGGAACGCTTCAACCTCGGCCCCGAGGAGGGCGTTGCCGCCCTGCTCGTCGGATGTGGACCGGGAATGCATGCGGGGTTCATGTACACAAACCGAGACACGATCTCTCTCGGAATAGGCATAAACATGCGAGACCTAGACAAGAGCAAGCAAAGACCTAACGACCTACTCGAACAATTCAAAAATCACCCCTCCATAGCGCCGCTAGTGAAAGATGGAGAACTCAAGGAATATTCAGCCCACCTAATCCCCGAGGGTGGATACGATTATGTCTCCAAAGTTTGCACCGAAGGGATGTTAGTGGCTGGGGACGCTGCGATGTTGGTGAACGCCATCAACTGGGAAGGTACAAACCTTGCAATGACCTCGGGGATTCTAGCTGGTCAGACGGTGATCGACGCTAAGAAGAGAAACGACTTCTCCACAAAGACCCTGTTCAGGTATCGCCAACGATTAGAAGACAGTTTCGTGCTGAGGGATCTGAAGAAGTACCGAGATGTTCCAAAGTTCTTTTCTTCGAATCCACACTTCTTCACAACTTACCCAGAGGCAATGAACGAACTAGCTTACACGTGGCACATCGTCGATGACGAATTGAAAGCGGATAGGATCAAGAGGATGAAGGCCATGCTCTTCAAGCGAAGATCCAAGCTTGGCCTCCTGAAGGACGCTTACCAGTTGTGGAGGCTCTTCTCATGAGCGCCCAAAAAACTTTGACGATCACGGACAAACTGTATCGGAACAGGTACAAGGTCGACGAAGACTCTCACTTGTGGATCAAGGATCCGAAAATGTGCGTCAAATGTCCCTTCGAATTCGCGTGCATCAGAGTGTGCCCCACAGACGTGTACAAGTGGGAGGAGAATAAGATCACAATCACCTACGACGCTTGCGTGGAGTGTGGGGCGTGCAGAATTGCGTGCTACGATGTGGGTTGGAAGAACCCTAAGGGCGGGTTTGGGATCTCCTACAAGTACGGTTGAAAGCGCTACAGCCTCGTGGGTTCATAACTTATCCGTAGCCCTCCGTTCGTACTACTCCAGTGAAACTCAGGCACGTGCCTTAGGCGTCGTTTGAACCGCTGGCTGAGCCCATGAGCGACGATCGGTAAAGCAATCGTTGCGTCGGTGAAGCACTGAACCATCTTCGACTGCCGGTTATACTTCCCCCAGCTTTGCGCCTCCTCGAAAGTGGAACCACTCAACCCACCCCATTGGGGAACGTCAGTAGTGAATTGTATAGCAAAGTCATGAGTGTGATCGTGTCGGGTCTGATAGCTCGCGATCACTGCGGTTTGCTGTATGAAGTTCTTAGGAACCCCGCCTCCAACAACTATCACCGCAGTGTGCCGGGCTTTCTCAGTTATCTTCGAGCTTTCGTCGACGTCACGCATATGATCGACTATGACGCGCCGCTTCCTGCGACGGTTGGCAAACATTAGGGAAAATCCGAGGCCACTGTCGCAGAATGCAGGCACGAAGACTGGGATACCCATTTCATACGCCGCCACACATATTCCATCTCTATCTTTCTTCTTCTCGCTAATCCATTTTCCAAATTCATACATTATCTCCCTTGAGGAATAGGGTCTGTTAGACTGTAATCGGTTAGAGAATTCCTTCTCAATCATGACGTCCAGATGATAGAACTTATTCTCGTCTGCATAGACGTCATAAACTCGGTCTATTCGGTGATGTCGTAACATCACGTTATCAATAACGTCAGTTCCAAGAAAATGCTTGCCGCCGATTGTTTCGTAAGCATCGTGGTAGAGTGTTGCGCCCGTGGTTACAAGAACGTCGACCATTCTTCGCCTAACTAGATATGTGATTAATTCTCGCATACCGGCTGGAACCATTGCTCCCGCTAAGCCCATCCAGATTACGATCTCACGTTTCTTCAGCATTGCCGTCCAAACATCGGCCGCCTCGCCAAGCTTCCTGCCTTGAAAGCCAGTAAGCGCCATCTCACTAAGTAATTGGCTAATGGTCTTATCAGGTTGGACCTCGACAGGACGTGTTGGACGCCGTAGTACTTGTTCTCTGGTCTGCAATGTCCCCGCCTAATAGTATGTTTTCACGTCAAATAAAACATGCGAAAGCTGTGTTTTTCAAAGAAACTTCATGGCCGCTAGGATTTTCCTAGAATCTCTCCAATCAAATTGCCTTCGGGCTTGGTATTGGTTGATTTGTAATTCTTCCAGTGTTTCTCAAATCGGTTAATTATCGCCAATACATCACTTATCGGAACCCAGTTGGAAGTGATGGGATACATTTTCTCGGCCGCAGGAGACTTACCGAGATTCTCAATCTCTTTCTTCATCTGTTCAACGTTCATTACCTGAACGCCCTGTCCAAACAGCCACGAATCGCGATTTAGACTATTCTAAACGAATCCGTTGTGTTATTTCAGGGCTTTCAAAACGATTCCAGAGGCCTTGGCGTCAAAAGAATCCACTTTTACCAATTGAACTTTGATTTTGCCTCTGAATTTCCTCTTGATCGATTCAGCTATTCGTTCTTGCCATGGTTCATGCACGACCATGACGCAACGTGAGTATCGGAATCTTTTGAGGTAATTCACCATGCGTATGCGTGTAAGGTTAGTTGCCGCCTGTGAAGGTGTGAGTGCGGTTTCGGTTTGCGATAAGGGGTATACGTCGAGCAATTCCTGTGGGACGATCGCGTAAGTGAGGCCATAGGAGCAAACGTGAACATCACTTCGTCGTTCCAGTCTTTCAATTGGCCCTCCATCGCCTAGAATTTCGCGAAATGGCCTGAGATGCTCTTCGGGTAGGAGGAGGAGCTTCTTCACACGGAGCGGGGGTTGGTATCTTTCCAGCAACCGCTGCTGGTGCCGAATGACCTCGGGTCTGGAGAGCGATACTTCTGACAAGATGAATGGCCCTTTCCTTTTTCGAATGGGCGTCTCAAGTTCGAATTTGTCAGAATATGCGAGCATACGTTGGAATGCGGCTCGGAGGGTCGGGTGATTTCGTGATCTGGTCTCGATGAGTTCCCACAGCCTCCCATCCAGAATAGCCTGTTTGATGGCTTGAAGTTCCTCGTTACAGGCATACAGGTTGTGGGAGGCGAGGAAACGTTCTCGTTCCATGAGCAGTAATCGTCTTACCTTCTCAGGCGTCTTCTTATCGCACGCCGGGCAACTGCAAGGGAAATACTCTAGCTCCTCTATCTTCGCGGTACCTTGCGAAGTCATGTACCGGCCGTTTCTCGCAAACAACGCGTACGAAGCCGAGTCGAATATGTCGCAACCAAGCGCTACTGCGAATGCGAACATCATCGGATGTCCCGCCCCAAAGAGGTGAAGAGGCTTGTCGGGAGGGAGTTGCAATTTCGCCGCCATTATCATATCTACGAGCGTTTCGAAGCGGTATTGTTGCATGACGGGTGTAGGGCTTCCGAGGGCGTAGATCGAAAAATTCCGTTTCGCCATTTCCCGCGCAGAATAAGACACCAGGTCAGAGTAGACACCCCCTTGGACGGGCCCGACCCAGAGAATATCCTCCCTGCTAACGAGCTTCAATGACTGGTCCGCCCTCCGGAGGGTTTCGTCGACAGTCCATTTTGCCCGTTCCTTCGATCCCTCCTCCCCCGTCGGTACATCCAGGATTACTGCAATGTCGCTGCCCAGTTGCTCTTGAAATCGAATAATCTCGCTCGGTTGAACCTCCACATCGCCATATTGGAGAATTTGGTAGGCTCCTGAATCCGTTTCAATTACACCATTGAAACCTATCAGATCATGTATCTTTGGAACTTCCTTGTCTCCGCGATGCTTCCGCCACACTAAGTACGAGTTCGTAATAATGGCGTTAAAGGAAAATGTATCTCGTAGTTGCTGAGGCGGTATCATCTGTGAATTCGGGTTAACGACAGGCAACAGTAAAGGGGTCTCTACGGAACCGCTCTTGGTTCTGAGGTATCCTACCCTGCCAAGAAGGTCCTTGTGACGAATCTCAAACGACAATTTGCAGTCAAGCTTCGACCAAACGCGCTCAGGAGCACAACTCTACTTCTTTTAGGGCTGCGCGGCTGCGCGGATGAATTCATCGTAAACTTTCTGGACCCTTTCCGCCGCGGGGCCCGTTCCTTCGAGTAGTCCCTTCTCTGAAACTCGTATGCGGTCCATGACGAGGATTACGCCGGCACCTTCACTCACCTTCACCATGCGTGGAAAGACTCGTTCAAGTCTGTCCGCTAGGGCTTGGAGGTTGAAGGGTTTCTCGGAACTGGAGATTTGCGCAACTTTGTTGCCGCTCAGGAAGAGTTTGTGAACAAGACGCCCGGACTCGTCCTTAACATCTGATAGGCAGACACTTAGGGAGTGAGAGTCTAAGCCGGATAGCACTCCTGTGTAATTCTTTCCGTCAGTGGTCGAGATGGTGACCACCTTCTGCAACAGCCCACTGAGCTCTTCTAGGAATCTACGATCTGGTAGTGAAGACATTTAATTTCGTCCCACCCATGGTTGCTGAGGTTAGTAACATTATCGGCTGCTTTACGGTTCGCTGATTTCATCTGTTGGTCTTGGGTTTTGGCCTCTTGAAGCACACGCCTTGCTTCTCTCGGATCTTCTGATCGAGCGACAACCTTCGCATCCGAAGTTCTTACACGTTTACCACAGTAAGGACACGTGCGAGTTACCTTGTCCGACACACCTAGAAGATAGCGACCGCAATTCGTGCAAGCCAATACCAGATATTCCTTCCTAGGTTTCAGCAATCCTTCATTACTCCAAGAATCTTTCCAGGCCGCGTTCTCGCTTTAGGGTGGCGATCCAATTGATCGTAACGCTCTCGCTCGTCTGCTGTTGCAGAATTTTCTTCGCTAGGGCCACACATTTCTCGAGCCTACGACTCGAAGTGTCTAGTTGGTGGACCTTCTTCGCCCCATAGTAGCTGATAGCGATCATGTAGCACGCGTCAAGCATCTCAGCTAGGACATTCTCGCGCACCTTGTTCGCGCTCCAGCCTTTCTTTCGCAATCTGGATTCGAGAGCGTTTGGGTGGCATCGTAATACGATGACCTTTCGAGTGCGCTCTCTCGGAATACTATCCGCAACGTGTGTATCGACAATTATCATATCGCCTCTCGAGATTAGGCTCCTTAGACTCTTCCTTGTTCTCTCTATGTCTACAATCTTTGAACTTCTTTCCCGATCAATTCCGCTGTATAGTCCGTTGGAGGTTACGAAGCGGGTTAGTGACAGGTAGTCAGCATGAGTTGCTTTGGCGATGGCTTTGGAGATTGTCGTTTTGCCTGTTCCAGGTGTTCCCGTAATGACAAGCATGTTGCGACGGGAGGGAGGTCGGGGGTGTGGTTTCATTTCTTAGGCCTTTCTTTCTTTTGGTTCATGTATTCTCGTATTCCCTCTTTCACGATTTTGTAAAGTTGCGAATAGGGTACGGTTTGTGGGTCCTTCGGATCTTTGCTTGCAACGTAGTGCCTGATGAACTCTTGAAATTTCTGATCGTCGGGATTTATGTTCGCAGAGTAGAGTTCAAACATTCTAACGATACGCGCGCTCACTCGATCGACGTATTGCTCCGACAATGAAACATCCACCTGCGCTGTGACTTGTGTTAGATGAAGGCAGCACTAAGTGCATCATGATCCTCTCTGCTCAGGCTCCATCCCACGGCTCCTGCGTTCTCTCTGACGTGTTGTAGATTTGCGGCCTTAGGTATGGCGACGACTGAGTCTTTGGAGATTAGCCAGTTCAGTGCAACTTGTGCTCTGGTTTTGGCATATTTCCGAGCAATCTCATCGAGCGTTCGCCACCGCTCGTCCCGTCCGCCCGAAGGAATGTTCCCCTGTGCAATGGGGCTGTAGGCAATTATCGTAATGTGCTCTTTTGTACAGTACTGGGGGAGGTCTTCCTCAATTGACCTCTCAACGAGGTTATACTCGACTTGGTTGGAAGCTAAGTCTATCTTCGATAGAGCATCCTGAGCTTCACGGGTCTGTTTCACAGAGAAGTTACTCACACCAACATTCCGCACTTTTCCCTCTGCCACTAAGTTCTCCATGGCCTTCATGGTCTCACTTATCGGGATTCGCGGGTTGGGCCAATGGACCTGATAGAGATTGATGTAGTTCGTTTTCAAACGCCTTAGGCTCGACTCGCATGCACGCAACACTCTGTCGTAGGATAGGTTCTCGGCTGAGACTTTGGTGGCAATGAAAACTGTCTCACGCTCGTAACCTACAGCCCTAGCAACTATTTCCTCCGAGTGCCCGCTCGCGTACACCTCCGCGGTGTCGATAAAGCGCATCCCCAGCTCCAACCCTAGGCGCAGGGCTTGGACAGCGTCCTCTTCTCCACAAAGGTGTCTGCTACTAAAACCACCGATTCCCCAAGTACCCATCCCTAGTACAGGGATCTCCGCTTTGCTTTCGCCGAGCTTCTTAAATTCCATCTTCTTCCACCATCCATTCTCACTGTCTAGTCTAGTACGTTTTGGTCGTTCCCTTCTATCACCCCCTAGGAGAATCTGCCCATGCACGTACAGCGTAAATTGTCAACGCGATACCTTTCTCAAACCCTGATCTCAAACTCACACCTCATATACCTTAAACCCCATAGTGAATCGGAATCGCACTATACATGGATCGGACTGTTGAGGCATGGTTAGAGCAATAGTTTTGGTAATAGTGCTCGGTGGTACAGGGGAGCGTTTGGATTGGACCAAGCAGGTCGCAAAACAATTGAAACAGATACAGGGGGTCAAGGAAGTGTTTGGTGTTCTAGGTCGATTCGACCTAGTAGCCATCGTAGAGGTTGGAAGCCTAGAGGAATTGACCTCCTTGGTTGCTGACAAAATGCGTTCGGTTCCGGGAATACAGAGTAGTGAAACGCTGACCGTTGCCTTTTGACGGACTTCAATTTCCGGTTCGTACTCTCCTAGTTTCATCTAGTATCTTTTCAGCGCGGCTCTTTATCTGTCTGGACGAACCGAACTTTGTCGGACCAAAGCCCTCTACCACGAATGATGCTATAGCCGAGCCTACCGCGCAGGACCACAACAATTCACCTGTCCTGATCCATGAGACGAGGAACCCTCCAACTAGCGCGTCACCTGCACCGGTTGGATCGCGTATTCGCGTCTGATAGGCTGGGATCTCGAAGAGGCCCTCTTCCCGAGACCACAAAGTCGTTCCTTTCGCCCCTTTTGTTACGAGAATTATTCTTGGGCCAAGTTTCGCAAGGCTTCGAGACGTTATCTGTCCCACTCCCATGGCGCGAAGTTCAGCTGCTGACGCCTTCATGACTTCCAGACGCTTCAGTAGCGTGGCATTGTTCCATTTCCTTTGAGACACTATTCCCAAACGGTCTAACCTTCGCGTATAACCCTGAGCTTCCAAGCTTAGAACTGAGTCTCGGCGCGCTAGGCGAAGGGCGAGGCCTTCAGGAAAATCATCTAACACAAGACCTATGTGAACAGCCAACGAGTCTGGGAAGTCTTCTAGGTCGATTGGACTAAGTGGGTCGCACCTTTGTGTAACCTGCATCGTCCTCTCAGCGTTACGATAGTCGATCCGAAAGCAGGTAGTTGGAGAGAGAGACCCTCGAATCTTGCTGATCTCAATACCACTACGGGCGATCCACGCGAACTCCTTACGCGTAAAGTCTGCGCCTACCCGGCTCACAACAACGACAGACGCATCAAGTGCGCGTGCGGCGAGGCTAGAATAGATGCATGGTCCACCGAGAGTTGTGGCGCGAGCTGTTCCACCCCGAGAAATTTGGTCTCGAACTATGTGGCCAACTACAGCCAAGTCATATCTCACGGATGAAACCTCTAAACCAAATTCCACGCCTTGATCATATTGAGTGAAATTGTGGGTAAGTTTGGAATCGAACTGTTGGCAGAGGAGCATTTGACACTAGAACATCGCTTCGCCGCCGTTGATGTGTATGGTCTGACCTGTTATGAAACTCGCCTTTTCTGATGCAAGAAAGGCAGCAACGAATCCAACTTCCTGAGGCCGCCCCATCCTGCCCATCGGAATCTTTTCCAACGCCTTTTTGCGTTCTTCCCCCACCGTCCCCGAGGTCATGTCTGTGTCAAACCATCCGGGCGCGATCGTATTTACCGTGATGTTGTATGGCGCCAGCTCTAACGCCAAAGACCTGGTAAGACCTAACAGCGCCGCCTTAGATGTTCCGTAGTGAGCCTCATGGTTGGTTCCAGTAAACGCGTCGATTGAGGAGATGTTGATTACCCTTCCCCATTTTCTGATCCTCATCTCATGGGTGAATGCTTTTGTGCAACGAAATACGCCATCGACGTTTACAGCCATGATACGTCTCCATTCATCTTCATCAATTTCCCACGATTTGAGATGATGATGTATCCCAGCATTGTTGACTAGAATGTCGACGCCCTCTTTGAACTCGGACATGACGATGTCTCTCATTGCGAGAACCTCCTTCTGATTTGAAACATCGGCTTTAACAACTAAGCTCCGTCGTCCTAGCGCCTCAATGCTTCGAGCAACCTCGACGGCTTTTTCTTTCTGGTTTTTGTAGTTCACTACGACATTGGCTCCTTCCCGTGCCAGCTCCAACGCGATACCCCGTCCGATTCCTCTTGAAGACCCAGTAACTAGCGCCAGTTTCTCTGAGATCAAAAATCACGTCACCTTAGGTTCAACGACTTCCCGGCAAATTCCTGAGCGCTGTAAGTAGTTTTGATAGCCCAAAATCCTTGAACAATCGAGCATGGCTCGAATTATGGAGGTGTTACTAATGGCCAAGTTCATCCGAATCTTTCCCCAGACACCATCACGAATCATTCTTGTTGGTAAGTTTTACACTAGCGGTGGGAAGCGGTATGCTTTAAGCGACTATTTCTTTTCTAGCGCCTCAAAGGTGGTTATTCTTGCCCACTGTCACAAGCCAGCAACTCACACTCATTTCACAGAAACTTCTGAAAGCTGCGGGGGCTTCTGACGAGGAGGCGGAAAACGTCACGAGATTTCTTGTCAACGCGAATTTGGCAGGAGTCGATTCTCACGGCGTTGCTCCAAACCTGGTCATCTACCTTCAAGGTATTCGAAGCGGCACTATCAAGACACGGGCAAAGATTGAGGTTAGAGCGGAGAGCCCTTCCACTGCGCTTATTGATGGAAATTGGGGTTTCGGTCAAATGGCTTGTTCAAAGGCGATGGAGCTCGCAATCGACAAGGCTAGGAGAACAGGAGTTGGTGCGGTTGGCGTTTTCAATTGCAACCACATAGGAAGATTAGCAGAGTACGCCCAAATGGCGGTCGCTAACGGCATGATCGGGTTCATCACCGCCAACTGCGAACCATACGTCGCGCCATATGGGGGCAGAACACCAGTATTAGGCACAAACCCGCTCTCTTACGCCATCCCCGCGGGACGCGAGAATGCTGTTGTCGTAGACTACGCGACCAGCGCCGCAGCAGAAGGAAAAGTAAGAGCAACTCTCCTC
>JBEKPE010000011.1:0-35044 GCA_049521055.1 Bathyarchaeia archaeon | reverse complement strand
ATGATGGCTACCCCCGTAACTGTGGAGGACATCGTCGTCGGCGAATTGCTTTGGGCAACAACGAGGAGCACAATTTACGCAACCGTCATGCTCGTGGTTGTCGTCGCGCTCGGGCTCGTGCATTCTTGGTTTGCGATATTCGTGCCTTTCATGGGCGTATTAGGGGGTTTGATGTTCGCAGTTATCGGCTTAACCTATACTTCATTCTTGAAGAGCATATACCACGTCAACTACTTCTTCACCCTCTTCGTCACCCCGCTCTTCCTTTTCTCCGGAGTTTTCTATCCGTTGGATCCGCTGCCGCAAGTTGTGAAGGACATAGCATTCTTCAGTCCCCTATACCATCTAGTTAACGTGGTTCGACCCTTAGTCCTCGGAAATGTCGGAGTACCCGTCCTCTTGGACCTCGCATGGATCCTCATATTCCTAGCAATATTCACAGCCGTCCCAGTGAATTTGCTCCGAAGCAAACTAGTCAAGTAGCTCATTCGGTCGAGTCCGCGTCTATGCACGGCGTTGGTTCCAAGCTCCTGTGTGCAAAACATCATTGGTTGTTGAATGGTGGGCCGGGCCGGACTTGAACCGGCGACCATCTGCGCTCGGAACTTTTGTGTTTGTCAGGCAGATATCCTAACCAGGCTAGACGACCGGCCCAAAGCGTGCGGTGAATTCGGGGGCCGAGAAATAAAGGCTACCGGCGGGGCCGGTTGGGAGTCTCGGCGGCGGGATTGATACCGGTTCGCCGGAGGTTGCGAAACCCAGATTAGAGTCAATCCTTGGTTTAAGCAAGGAAGCAGGTATCGATGGCCCGACTTTACTATCGGCTCATGCGGTTTGATAAACTGGTTCGGTTTGCCGCAGTGGTTGACGGACGTGGAAGAATCATTGAGGGCGGTATGAGGGAGGGTTTGCAACCGATTGAGCCTTTAGAGAAGACCCCCCATTTGATTGCGAAATTGGTTTCTGAACAGAAAACAGAGGATTTAGCTGAGTTCTTCGGGAAGCCTGAATACTCGATTCTTATTCATGAGAAGATTATTGCGTTCATCTTCCGTTCGGGAAGGAGGTTTGTTCTTGTTACGGTGGGTCGAAAGTTTGCGTTAACTAAAGTTGCCAGATTACGAACGATTGTGATGAAGAAATAAGCCCGCTCTAATTTTTTCATTGGCTTGTGGTCACTGTTGGGGTGGCTTCCTCCACCCTTACCTTTGGCGAACTAGCGGGCTTTGCCCTCGCGCTTCCTAACTTCTTCAAGGCGTATTTCGCGTATATCTTTGGGAGTTCCCAAAGCATGACTCTCTTGCTATGTCGCATAGAGTCATACATGAAACAGATGTGGGTGCAGAAGCACTGATCTAATTCGACCTGTCGAACCTCCCTCTTCCGTTCGACGGATTCCCAGAACTTGCTGAAATCCATGCCAAACTTTCGTAGGTTTCCGATTGGTTTCCTCAGCTCGCAAACTCTGACGTCTGAGTTGTAATCAATTACGATGGAGGTCTGACCAGCTGTGCATGGCATCTTCCACTTGGTGCGGTAAGCGTAATTCTTGAACTGCGTATCATAACTAAACATGTAACCGGCCTTCCAAAACGCCTTAGCTAACCCATTCAGCCTCGACTTTTTACGGGATGGTTTCGAAATGTAGTGAAGATTAAGAGGTAGGATTTCCTCGTAGGTTTGCTGAAGGTCTCTTGGCTCGACTACTTGCAGGCTTTGATCTTTCGGCTCTCCGCGAATGATTTGAAAGTAGTGTCCATCCAAGTCGCGGGTTTGTTTGAAGTAGTGGCCTAACGGGACTATTTCGTTTCGGTTCTCCCGGGTTATTACAGAGTTTACGTAGAGTGTTAGGTTAGGCATTCTCTCCCTGACTCGTTCAAGCTCAGCCATAGTTTTGAGGGCTTTCTCGAAGTTGCCTGGAACCGCCCTAATTTTGTCATGTGTCTCGGCGAACCCGTCTATCGAGACATCTATCTCAAGTTGAATCTCAGGGCACTCCTCGAGAACCGCTACAACCGTTTTGATGGTCTGTTCTGTGGGAAGACCGTTCGTCGGAATTCGAACATCGCGAATGTTGTTGTTGGAATAGAAGAGGTGTATGATGTTCGCGAGGTCCTTTCTTAGGAACGGTTCCCCACCCGAGAGCCAGAGGTCGTGGAACTTCGGCATCGTTGATGATAGTTTGTTAATTTCATCGAACGTCATGTCCCCCTTGCGATTGAGTTCCAACCAGTAGAAGCATGTCCTACAACGAGCATTGCAGACTGAGGTAACGAATAGTATGACTAAGTCGAGCTGTTTCTTGATTAGTGGTTGCAGGAACGCTTCGCGATGAGGCAATGGGGTCTATCCAGTCAGCTTGTAGTTTCGGCCTCGCCATTCTATCTCAGTCATTCGGACCGACTTAACTATGCAGTATGTCATAACCCATGGGACAATAAGGCTTGTCATGGAATCAACGATTCTATTCTTCTCGAACTCTTGAGCGTGCGCTGGCATAGCTCGTTTGAACGTTGTGATTCTTTGGCTGCTCCTCAAAATTCCTAGGATTGAAGGGGTGAATAAGAGTGCGCTAGGAATTAGCCAGGTCGGCGACCAGAGCACTGCCGCGGCAAGGCCAGCAAGGGCGAGTATCAGGAGTATCGAGAAGAAAGCGTAAGCTGCGAATCCGTAACGCCAGAGTTCCGGGTTGAATACTCTTGTAAATGTTATTTGGCGAGTGGCCCAATTGAAGAAGCTACGAGCCGTGGCTCGGTTGTGGGTAGCTACTGTACACTGCGGAACGAAGATTATTCTATAGTCATGTTTTCTTAACGCTGAATTCAGCGACAAATCGTCGCTGATCGCATGTTCCCATACGCTTTGGATATCAACCGAGTTCAACTTTTCAGTACGAATCGCCATCGCGCCACCCCAAGGGAAGTTATAACGTTCATTGAACATCAGATTCATGCCCGACGCATTCCATGCCGACTCTACGTGTGACCAGAATCCTCCACGCGAAGGGAAATACCAACGAAACCCCGTGGTCGCCCCGACCGAATCACTCGCCAGAGGAGCAACCAGGTCTGCGAGCCATAACCGAGAAACGGACGCATCGCTATCGACAAACGCGAATGCCTCACTTGTCCCAGCATCCTTTTCGATAGCTGTTAAGAGTGCGGCGACCTTTCCGCTTGCTCTCGGGTGGTCATCGGAATCATACAAGTGAATGTCTTCGCCTGCATGCCGGGTTAGGATTGATTTGACGATGAAAGATGCCGGGTCCTCCGCTTTATCAGTCACTATGATCGTCCGATAGTTGGAATAGTCCTGGTTGAGTATTGCTTCCACATTCTTCTCTAATTCAGGTTCATCACCCTTACAGGCCATGACGATACAGGTCTTGGGAGTGAAGCCGAGCCTAGGTTTCCTTAGTGAGAGGGAAACGTTATCGTCGAATTTCATTCCAAGATAATAGGCATATGTTGCTGCGAGAACCGCTACGATTCCCAAGAGGAGAAACAGATCATACGCAATCATATCAAGAGTCAGGGGTCTTCCTCGCGGTATGACTGATCTATCCGAGCTAAGCTTCGATGACTTCGCATCGAATTTGCTTCAGCAATTCTGCGGCTTTTTGTGGGTCAACTTTGATTGTATATAGGTGGCGCGATGTTCGGAGCTTCAATCTCACAACATCCTCCAGTCGCTTTACTCGGCACTCGGTTGCGCGCTCAGAAATCCTTACGAACTCTTCTGTGTCATTAATTTCTCTTGGCACCGCGTTCTGACCCGCCCACCGCGTAACGAGTACGGAGAAATATAAACCTGAACTAGCCCGTCACCCGGAGAATACCAGCAATTCTTCATCGTAATGCCTTCCATCAACAACCGAACCCGGCGGTTTCTTCTCTACTTTCCTTCTAGCAAGAAGGTCTCCTAGCTTGCGATCCGCCTCCTGACATGAAATATTTGGATTAAGGAGTAACTCGAGAGGGGCATCTATCTCAAGTGGTCGGGAGGGAATAATGTGGCGTGTCACTTTGTGAGGTAAGAGTCTCCTCTCGATCCCAAACTCACGGATTTCGCCTTTTGAGAAGACAGGCATCGCGATGACGAGGTTCGCCTGGCTAGATTTGAGGTGCTGCATCGCAATTGTTTCAGATAGATAGGTGACATCGTGGCCGTCGTTGACGATACGTTTCTCTACCCTTGTTGCTATGCGGCAGCGTTCAAAAGAATCTAGAGAAGATGGGAAAGAGTACACGTCACCGTCTCCGGTAAGGATGAGCTGCTTCGGTAAGTTTTGTTGGATCACTTACCGTAAACAGCCTGAACCATGAACCGACCTTAATTTGTGGGCTGTCATAATCGAGGAGGCAACAGGGAGCAAAACGGCAGTTTAGCTGTTTCAGTGAATTGTACCGGTGCATCCCATCGAGGATGACATAATCATCCTGATCCACCATAAGTGGATCGTGAACTACGCGTGTGTCGCGAATCTCCCTTGAGAGAGCTTGGACAACTTTCTCAATTACTTCCTCGTGGGGTTTCAGTTCTTCAAGGTCAACCATGGACAGGCGAAAACTCAAGGTTGAGGAACTGATTTCCAAGCCCCTGTTCACTGAAGGGGGGTGGATTACCCGGCCTCTAAGGCTTGCTAATGGATACTCCCGGTGAAAAGGGGGGCGTTTGAGTCGTTCGATCCTTCCGACTGATGGAAATAGTGGACTAGTTTTTCAAGCGACGTAAGGGATGCACTACTTCGTGAATTTCGTCATCTTCGTGCCGCAAGTTGGACAGGTCGCGCGCATCATGTTGCGGCCTTTAGCTGTCTTCTCCATCGTAGTCTGATCGTCAGGAACAGTCTTCTTCTCTTTACACTTTACACAAAACATTTCAGCCAATGAACATTCCCTCCCATTTCTGAATCGAGTTAAGTTTAGCGGATGTTCAACCCATAAAAGCCTTGCTAGAGAACCGAAATCCGCGAAGTTTCCCGCGAAATAGACAAACAGTATATCAGCAATACGTCGTCTCGACATGGGAATTGACAAAAACGATTAGACCATATGCAAGAGAAGACAGTGGGCTCTTGGTGTAACGGTTGACTGCGCGCAAACTGATCTCAATTATTGGTACGGGCAAGTTAGGAAGCGCAGTGGCTCTGCAGGTTGCTCAAAGAGAGCTTGGTGATCTTAGGCTCGTCGACATAATTCAGGGGCTTCCTCAAGGAGAAGCGCTTGACTTGGGGCAAATGGTGGCAGAGCAGGGAACAGATCTCGACATCGTCGGATCGAACGACTACAAAGACATCGCGGGTTCAGATGTCGTTGTCGTGATCGGCGGGCTGGGTAGGAAACCGGGCATGACGCGCCTCGATTTGCAGGAGAAGAATGAAAGCATAATTCGAGATATTTGCGAGAAGATTCGAGAGTATGCACCAAAGGCACTTGTGTTGATGGTTACTAACCCGCTTGACGTTATGACCTACTTGGCGTGGAAGGTTACGGGGTTCGAACCCGCACGGGTTTTCGGACAGAGCGGGATGCTTGATACGATGCGGTTCAAGTATTTTATCGCCAAGGCTTTGGGAGTATCAACTAGCTCAATTCAAGCTGTGGTGATTGGTGAGCATGGAGACTCGATGGTTCCCCTTCCGAGATTCTCGACCGTGAACGGTGCACCCATCACTGAATTACTTTCTCAAGCCCAAGTAAACGAGGCTATCGATCGGACAAGGAAGATCGCGGCAGAAGTTATAGCGCTCAAGGGGGCAACAATTTTCGCTCCAGCGCACGGAATAACGAGAATGGTCGAGAGTGTTATCAAAGACAAGAAGATGGTTCTCTGCCTCACGGCGCATTTGAACGGCGAGTATGGCCTGAAGGACGTGTATGTGGACGTTCCAGCGGTTCTTGGCGCACGAGGTGTTGAGCGCGTGATTGAACTGAAATTGAATAATGAGGAGCGAGCTGCTTTCATGAAGTCGGTTGATGTTGTTAAAGCGGCCTGCGGCCACTTGAAGACCGTTAGCGTTTCCTGATTAATGAGATGCCCTCGCCCGAGCAACCCGATTCGCTATCTGTGCTGCAACAACCCCCGCAGCAACGCCCGAGTCAATGTTGACTACGGCCAGGCCTAGTGAGCAAGCCTGCAACATGGCCATCAAGGCTCCCTCCCCTTGACCCCCGTAGCCGTAACCCGAGGAGGCAGGGACGGCGATCAGCGGCAGATCTACTAGACCCGCGACGACGGTGGGCAGTGCACCTTCTCGGCCCGCCACAACAACCAAGCAATCCACATCACTCTCCAGCATCCTCTTCAACGGTTCCACTAATCGATGTATTCCTGCAACTCCGGCGTCAGCTTCCAAGAACGTTTTACATCCCATCTCCTGCGCAATCATCACAGCCTCCTCAGCGACCGCCAAATCCACAGTACCTGCCGTGAGAACGCCAACTCGTCCACCAGTTTGCGGGCCTTGATAGTCCTTCCTTCTAACCACCATTGACTTAGCGTGTGGGAAGACCTCAGCATGGTATGCTTTGAGCTTGGTTTGTAGGTCGTCGATTTGTTGTTCGTTGAGCCGGGTGGCTATTACGCGGCCATTTCTTTCAAGCATTGCCTTGCAAATGGCAAGAAGGTCTTCGTTACTCTTTCCTTCCGCGAAGATTATTTCTGGGACATTACGCCTCTTCTCCCTACCAATATCCAGTTTCGCCACGTTAGCTACATTTTCTATCACGTTCATCCTCAACGCTTTCTCTGCATCGTCCACTGAGATCTTGCCTTGGGCAAGCTTTTCGAGAGTTTCACGCAAGAATTTTCGCCAACTAGGAAACGCCTAAGTACCATGAGCACCGTGAGCTCTCATTAAATGTTAACAGAAGAGGGCCCGAGAGGAATGCCGCCATTCCAAGGCTCGGGGCTATCACCGGAGCTTTACGCGAAGGCTACGCGAATTCTAAAGGAACTAACGAGTTACCAGAAGGTAATGGTTGCCTTTTCCGGGGGAGTCGATAGTAGTCTCGTAGCCCTTCTAGCGAAGATGGCACTTCGAGACGGAGCGATCGCCGTCACGGCAGATTCGCCAAGCCTTCCATCATCGGAGCTTAGGGAAGCCAAGGAGCTCGCCCGACGAATAGGAATCAAACACATCGTCGTCAAGACGGATGAACTGCAGGATCCTAATTATGTAGCCAATCCTGCGAACCGTTGCTATTTCTGCAAGAAGGAGTTGGGGCAAAAACTCGTGGACTTGGCGAGAGAACTCGGAGATTACATGATTGTGGATGGGACCAATGCGGAAGACCTGAAAGGCCACCGACCAGGAACCGCGGCGCTGAGTGAAAAGGGGATACGAAGGCCACTCGCCGACGCAGGAATGATGAAAGACGAGGTTAGGGGGTTAGCCAAATCTCTTGGCTTGTCTAATCACGAAAAACCCTCAATGCCGTGTTTATCCTCACGAGTAGCCTACGGTGAAATAATTACTCCCGAGAGGTTGTTGCGCATCGAACGGGCGGAGACCATGGTTCGGTCGCTAACCGGCGTGAAAGAACTTCGGGTCCGGGACCACGGAAACATAGCTAGGATCGAGGTTGGAAGGAGCGAAAGAAACCTGTTCTTCGACGAGCAACTTCTCGACAAGATTTCAGAAGTCTTTCGCGACTTAGGATATGCTCATGTGGCATTAGATATGACTGGGTATCGTTCTGGAAGTATGAATCGGCTTTCATCCTCCATGCGCGATCGGAAGTAAAGCCAACTCATCGCTAACCTTTAGCTTAGTGTCCAAACCGTCCAGCGTACCGATCTCGCGCCCTGAAACCATTATCAACGCGTTAGGGCGCGGATCCAGTGTTTCTCCG
Organism: Bathyarchaeia archaeon; assembly: GCA_049521055.1. Classification (GTDB taxonomy): domain Archaea; phylum Thermoproteota; class Bathyarchaeia; order 40CM-2-53-6; family 40CM-2-53-6; genus FEN-987. The sequence goes on along the minus strand of JBEKPE010000011.1, from coordinate 27,188 downwards.
TCAAAGACGAGTTGCTTCAGCTCTCTAAGGTCTGACCTAGTGGCTATGTCAGCTATGGCAATTCGCACAGTCGGTTCATCAACTGCAAGGTTGAGTTCAACCTTCTCCGATCCGGCGGCTGATCTGAAGACTCCGTAAAGCCTAAGCGGGATTATCAAGATTCTTCAAATCTCCAGTCGAAACCGGAGGGTGGCGTGTAATCAGCCCAAAGTCGTCCTCTGAGAGAGCGATGAGGATCCGAGGGTTGCGCTGCATTGTGAAATCATCTTTGCGACAAGATTCAGGCCAAAGACATGCTGCGGTTTAACATGTAATGCTTACTTAATGTTATTAATTGTGCAGAACAGGCGGCTCCTATCACTGTGAAGTTGGTTTCCGATTAGAAAGACTAGACTCTGTGCAATGATAATTGGTATTACTCTAATCGCCCTAGCAGTTTCCGCAGTTCCCGCAACCGCTCAAATGGGAGTCTGGCGCGACATCAACCCAGACGCATACATCAGCCCACCAGCCAACCCACAACTCAATTCCATCTACATGCTCTCTCCGACCTCTGGTTGGGCCGTCGGAGATTCTAGACCTACGACGAATGACACAACTGCTTTGCCCGCGATATTCCACTACGATGGGTCAACCTGGAATCTTGTACCAGCTCCTAAAATTGCTGACTTTCCATCCAAACAAGCCGCCTATAATTTGACCTCGGTTACCTTCGGACCCCCAGGCAATCCCATAACGCCCCTAGGTACCGATGGATGGGCCGTCGGGTACAACAACACACCTGCGTCTGGAGTAGCTGTGTCTCTTGCCCTTCATTGGGATGGAATTACTTGGAGAAGTCAATTGGCCGGATTGTCAGGGCCAAACGCTGGTCCGCTATGGTCCGCCTTTATGGTCAGCAGTACAGACATTTGGGCTGTTGGACAAAACCAAGCGGGAGGCATGGGAGTCTTCTGGCATTGGACTGGTGTGCCTGGACTCGGCGGAGGATGGAACATGCCGCAAGCTCCAGTTCCATGCCCAGTATCGATCGCAGCACCAAAATGTGGCATTTATTCGGTTTTCATGGTTAGTTCGACCGAGGGTTGGGCTGTCGGCGCGGGGGGAATTATTTTCCACTATTTCGGTGGAGTTTGGAATACCTTTACTTCACCAGTAGATAGCTGTCCTAGTCCTGCTCCGGCTTGTACGTACCTCAGATCGGTCTACATGATTTCACCCACTGAAGGTTGGGCGGTCGGAGATGGAGGAGTCATAATTCATTTCTCAACTGGGATTTGGTCAGGCCCCGTGAGCCCCGGAACGACATCGAATAATTTGTTTTCAGTCTTCATGGTTAGTTCAACTGAAGGCTGGGCTTTTGGCGCTAAAGGGTCGATTCTACATTACTCAGGTGGGGCTTGGACTCTTCTTCCCTCAAACTTAGTTCCAACGTCGCCTGTATCCTTGCTGAACTTCGCTTCAGGTTTCTTCAATTCAGCGAATGACGGTTGGGTTGTTGGAACAGATGGTGTCATCGTTCACTTTGACGGCGTGAATTATGGTACGGTTACTAGTCCGACAATTAACAACTTCACTTCGATCTCATTTGGCGAACCATGTCTCGTTCTGAGAACCTGTGATCCAAGCATCATGGGCGGCCTAATCAATCCTAATGACGGTTGGGCTGTTGGCAACTCATCGGTTACGGATGGGGTGACGCCGTTCGAACCGACAATCTTTCATTGGAATGGATTCGCGTGGACTAAGGGCGTTGCGATAGGAACGACAAACAATCTGAATTCAGTGTTTATGGTGAACTCTGGTGATGTTTGGGCAGTGGGCGGGGGGCCGCACCCAACTGCAAGTTGTAGTGTTTCTCCTTGTCCTATCATCCTGCATTTCACGGGAGGTTCATGGAATACGATAACGCCTCCTCCAGGACAGTATTCTCTGAAATCGATCTTCATGGTTAGTTCGAATGAGGGATGGGCGGTCGGAGAACAAGTCGCTTCACCGTATCCAACAGGGATAATTTTGCACTATACCGTTACCGGTGGTGTAGGAACGTGGGCAGTCTTCCCAGCACCCTCAAGCCCTGCTGCCGTACATGGATTGAATTCTGTTTTCATGGTGAGTCAGAATGAAGGCTGGGCGGTTGGTGACAATGCAACAATTCTTCATTACACGGTTAGCGGAGGGGTCGGAACTTGGAATCTGGTTACTGTGAGTGGTTCTCCCACTCTGTCACTTGACGCAAACCTAACATCGGTTTTCCTGCTCACCCCAACGTCTGGCTGGGCCGTCGGAGGAATTCAGCAAACTGGTTCATTTTCGGCCGGGCCGGTCATAATCTATTGGGACGGAACCAAATGGGAACCGGTGGCTACTCCGACAATCCCCGGCGGAATGACGTCTGTTGGACACACAAGCGCAACTCTCAAATCAGTATTCCTTGATGCACCGAACGACGGATGGGCCGTCGGGTTCCCGGGCAAATTAGTAGCAACGATCCTTCATTGGGACGGAGTATCTTGGAGGCATGTTACGCTCTCACCCGCGCTCTTAGGTGAGATACCCCCAATTCTCAGTTCAGTCTACATGACGAGTGAGACGAATGGTTGGGTCGTCGGAGGCAGCCCTGACTTCGTGAGCGCCAGCTACTTCACTGAAGCCGCCTTGTACGGTTACAAGACACCGCTTTCTACAATGCTGAGATTTTCACCATTTGGCGGGATATTCTCGACAACCTCAACATCTATTGTCGTGTCAACGGTTTCGACTTCTACCACAGCACTCACTACGACGTTTTCATCGACAACCAGCATAGTGTGCCCGTCGAATGTGACCGTATCCATCAAAGTTGTTGACAGCCAAGGCAATCCGCTCTCAGGCGTCAATGTGGTGGTTACGCCCGCAGCTTTCACGACATGCTTGCCCGGGCCGTTGCAAGGTGTGACGAACTCACAAGGACTAGTTACTTTCACGCTTCCGCCAGGAACATACACGGTTGCGCTCAGCAAGAATGGAGTCACTTCCACCCAATCAATCACTGTCACGACGAGCGGTGGACAAGTGTTTACACTAACCCTCAACGTTACTCAAGGAGGATTGATACCCGGCTTCCCTGTTGAATCGATCTTAGCGGGAATCATTGTTGGTATAGGCACGCTTGTGCTCCTTCGTCGGAGGCGTGCACGTTGACTGAGCAGCTCTCCCTGTCTAACCGCAGGTCGAGAATGGCAAACATAACCGCAACTCTCCCCATACAGCTTCTCGATAAGATGGACGACTTGATCGACAAGGACAAAGTTCCCTCACGGTCATTCGTCATTCGTGAAGCTGTAAGGCGATACCTTAAGGAGCTGGAGAAATGAACAATATTGTGTGTTTGTGTTGCACAAAACAACACTTATATGGGAACCGGAAAGGAATAGGAGTTAGCGATTACGCATGAAGAACCGTCTCTTGTGGAGCGCTTCGATCGTTGTAGTGATGTTTCTGGTCCTCAGCGCAACTCCAATTCAGGCAGCAATAACATTCGGCCGATGGCGGGACATCAACCCTACTCAATATACCGCCGATCCTGCAGGCACCTTACGAGGAATATACGTTCGCAACGGAGGCTCAGGCTCGATTGGAGCAGGGGATGGTTGGGCTGTGGGAGGAGACAACGTTAGCCACACCCAACAACCTGTTCTCGCGCATTATGACGGGTTTTCATGGCCTATCATCTCCTCGCCGATCAATAATGCCACTTACAATTCTGTAAACTTCTGCACCAGCCCGGGTGCTCCGGGAGTCGGACTCTGTAGTCCAAATGGTGACGGCTCTGACGGATGGATTGTAGGAAACTCCAATTCTTCAACTCACCCAGCTGGCTCAGCGGGAGGCATAGCGCTATACTGGGATGGCGCTGCACTGACGGCACAAGATACGGGGCTGTCGGACGCCAAGAATCTAACTTCGGTCTTCATGATCTGTCATTCGCCAGCATACTCCACAGGATGCCCAAGCGGAGCAGCCTTCGTCTCAGGGTTGACGTATGCAGTCGGCACGAATGCCACAAATAATGGCTCAATCTGGGCTTTCAGTGGGGATCCAAAGACTAGCGGTGGTTGGATAGAGCAAAAGGTGGTTGGCGCTCTTACTACCCGTTACAACAGCGTCTACATGTTCCAAGACGGTGCTGGGAACCTAGAAGGATTCGCAGTCGGTGAGGGCGGAGTCGTAGCCAGACTATTCAGCGGAGGAAACACTTGGACTGCCACCTCAATTGGCGGAGCAGCAAACAGTCTACTTGGAGTCTTTGTTGATCAAACGAACCCGATCGATGCATGGGCTGTTGGTCGCGGCGGACAAGTTTGGCATTTCTCTACAGGTATCTGGGCCGGCCCTGTGACCCCTGCCGGTACAGCACGAGATCTGTACTCAGTTCAATTAGTGAGTACAAGCGAAGGATGGATTGTAGGCTCTAATGGCACCATACTTCACTCAACAACATTGGGTGGAAGCAACAGCTGGTTAACGCTCACAACTCCTCTGCAAACTGCGGTTGGAGACGGTCACGGAAATGTGGGGACTGGATTATACAGTGCCAGTTTTCCAGGCAGTGGGAACGGATGGGCAGCAGGCGCTAACGGAGTGATTCTCCAAACCGGCAATTCAGGATGCGGTTCCGCAGTACCTCAGCCGTGTTGGGGAGGAAGTACCAACATTTTGAACAGCGCTCAACTCAATGCCGTTTGGGAGTTGGGCTCGAGCGATGCTTGGGCGGGTGGGCTATTCAACGCTAGTAACGACTGTTGTTCACTGATCCATTGGGACGGCATCAAATGGCATAGGGCAAACGTCGCACCCAGCCAGACAATCAACCCAGACATCTGGACGATCTACATGCTCAGCTCAGGTGAAGGATGGGCTATGGGCGGGAACAGAACTCACACCGGTCCAGAAGCCTTGCTGTGGAACGTCCAAAGCTGGAATGGTCAACCGATCGCGGGATGCGGCGCCGGTAATCCTTGCGAACCTCGATCAGTATTCATGTTGAGCGGAGGAACTGGAGGGGACGGTTGGGCGGTTGGATTACACGGTGAGATTTGGAGGCATCAATCCGGTAGCTGGACTCTCTTTTCACAGCCAACACTGAACAATCTTAATGGTGTCTTCATTAACAACCAAGGCGCCCCCGCTGGTACACCTGCCGGATGGGCTGTCGGAAACAGCGGCACCGTTCTTGTCCTGACCATAACTGGCGGTGTCCCGGTTTGGACAGCACATGCGATCCCGCAAGTCGGTTCTAGTAATTTGAATGGCGTCTACTTCTCTGATTCTACCCACGGCTGGATTGTTGGGTCCTCGTCAACAATCGTTCAAACAACCGACGGTGGAAATACTTGGAGCGGAGGAACTGGGCAGGTCACGGGCATACTTACCGCGAACCTAACCTCCGTCTTTGTTGACACCTTCGGAACAGGCTCAGGAAATGGTGATGGCTGGGCCGTCGGCGATGATCAGTCCTCGCCCGGAAACGTTGTGTTTGCCCACTGGGACGGCGTCTCATGGGTGTACACTCCACTCGTACCTCCAATATTGGCAGGAAGTGCAACTCCGGGCATGTCGTTGCGATCTGTTTACTTGACTAATCCGCAAGACGGCTGGGCAGTTGGGCGACCCGTGAAGGGCGGAACCCTATCGGGCATCATTCACCTTGACCCACAAAACCCGCCGGTTGTAGGACAGCAAGCCACTACCACGAGTTCAAGTTCGAGCTCAAGCTCGAGTTCAAGTTCCACAGCTGCGACAACTACGTCAAGCGAAAGCTCGACATCGTCCAGCTCGTCGACGACTTCTGTAGCCATGACGAGTTCAACCACATCAACATCCGCAGCGGAATCTACCGTGACAGTCACGAGCATTCCTACGACTACGAGCAGTTCAACTACGATCTCGGTCTCAACTCCAATGGTGCTACCAGCGATACCTGGGTTCCCGTGGGCGTCTATTATCGCAGGCGTCATTGTTGGAATGACGGCGCTTGCTATAGTTAGGCGACGGAAGAAGTAATGGCAGGATTCGTCATCCTGCTCCTTCCATTCTGAACTCGTTCAGAATATTGAAACTTCCTTGTAAAATTCTTTCGAGCAAGGGTTCTTCGGAACGGCGATTGTTGACTCGAAACAGCGCATTGTTAACTATTCTTTCGAGAATGGCGGAAAAATGACACGTGTTTGAGTGCGCCCCTGGTTAGGTTTATCTTCAATGTTTCCCGCACTTCTTCAGATTCCACTTGCGCAAACGCTCCTTGGTCGTTGGGTGCATGGTGCTGGCCGCGGTTCTAGGCATGCTTAGCCTGTCAGCGGCCTCCGCCATGAACGCGCCACAGGGGTCAGCTACCGTATCCTTCACGATGACCACCACATCTAACTATTTGGTTACGACCGGCGGCCCACCGACAGTGAGCTTCAATTCCATTCAGCTAGACACTAGCTCACCTCAGGCGTTTGCATTTGGGATTAACGCAAAAGCATCATCAGGTTTCACGATAACTGAGTTGGATTGGATATTCGGCGACGGATCCCCGATGCTTCGGGTTCCCTACTGTTGCCAGAGTGTGGTGAGCGAGGTGCAGTACCATTCATACCAGCCACCATTCCAACAATCATACACTGTCACTGTTGTCGTCTACGATAATAGTGGAGGCAGCCCGGGTTACGCGATTGCAACAGTGAACTGGCCCGCACCGGTACCAGAATATCCCAGCCTGGCCATCCCACTACTAGGCGCACTCTTAGCCACACTAGCCACGGTCAAGTACGCGAAGAGCAATCGACCTAAGAACTGAGAATTGTCTTAACCGCCCTCTCAAACGTCAGATCGTTCCTATTTGCCGGGCTACCTGTTATTTAGTCATGATCACGGACATGGCCCATAAGCTCGAGTCATTGATTTAATCGATCGCAGGAAGCGAGATTTTTGTTGTGGCAATGTTCTATTGACGTGTGAGAGGGAGACGAGATTTATTCTCGTGAAGCAAGAAAGTAATTTGCGTTCGCAACGCCCTCTTCAATTCGAGAAGCGTACCTCATGCTTAGGAAACGGATTCCTTTCATGCTGACTGTCGTCATAGCGACGCTTCTGATCGTTGGACTTTTGCCTGTTCACGCCGCGTCGGCTCTCGTGCAGCAGAATAATGTTGAGTGTTCCAACTGCTCAAGCACACTCTCCGTATCATTCGCAAGCAATGTTGCCGGTGGAGATGTGATAGTAGTAGGTGTCGTTATCGCTGATGCTTCCTTCACGCTAAGTTCTCTCAGGGACTCATTGAGTTCATCGTTTACGCAGGCTGTAAAGTCAACCAACGTACCACCGCCGACAGTCTATATTTTCTACGCCAACCTCACCTCGAGCGGGCCTGATATAGTCACAGCGACCTTTAGCGCCGCCGCACCAGCGGAGAGCGTTTACATCTACGAAGTCTCGGGCGTGAGAACTACGGGGGTGACGACAGCCACTGGCTCTGGCCTGGGCACATCCATCTCAACCTCGTTGCCAGTCACCTTTCAAGCTGGAGCCTTTCTGCTTGGAATCATAGCAACGAATAGTTTCGGAGGAAACGTCACTACCGGAACGGGTTTTGCTCCTAGCGAAGATAATTCTGGCATAGGCGTTACGCACGCTCAATATTCTATATCTAATGTCACTTCAATCACGAATTTCCCAGCGACTACTAATTCGGAAGTCGGTTGGGTGGAAGATGGGATAGCGCTCATGTCCATTTAGAATCGAAAGCAACCTATAGTAACAGTCAGAAACCAGACCACTAACCGACATTGTCTGTTGTGCCGTTCGCAAAACGATCGAAAGCTTTAGAGGGTATTCTGATATGGTTTAGGCCATTATATGTTCGATGAGTATTTTTGGTCGTGAATCTTCTAGAATTTGCCTAGCGGATCGTGGCATGAAGCTGGCTCGGTGAGCGATGGAATTATGTATGCATTGACTTACCTTTGAGTGGCTGGAAGGTAGAGCATGTACACTGCTTGGCAACATGGCGCCGCGTTAGTACTGCTCTTCCTAATCGTTGCCGTCTCCACTACAGCCGCAAGCGCAACAACTTCGGTTACCTCAGCAACAACGATGCTCACTACCGGCACCGCCCCGAGTGTTACCATAGCGCTGGACTCGTTTCCGCAGGGTGCGGAACTGGTTACGGTTGACGGAAATCTGGTCGTAACGCCAACGGTGTTCAGTTGGCAGATCGGTTCAACTCACAACGTGTCTGCGGTGAGCTCGCTGAGCTGCGGCCCATCCTGCCGCTTCGTGTTTGAGGCGTGGTCCGACGGGGGCCAACAGACCCACACGATCACCGTTCCCAATTCGTCGTGGACCTATATGGCCGTTTACCAGCAGCAGTATCTCCTAACCATCAAATCCACGGCTGGAGGCACAGCTACTCCGGCTACAGGTTGGCAAAATGCCTACGCCAAAATACCGATACTTGCGACGCCAAACAGCGGTTTCATTTTCATTTCGTGGAATGGGTCCTCTTTCGTGTCGTGGGCTGGTGCGGGTCTAGGTTCGTTTAATGGCACGTCGGCCTCGGCTTCGATCACTATGGATGGGCCGATCACTGAGACCGCGACCTTCGCGCCTATGACGAACGAAACGACCGTGACGACCTCTCCAAGTACAGCGTCCAATACGACAACCCAGTCCAAAACGGTGCAGATCACGATCACATCGGATCCGGCTAGTGAGGGAATAATATCGGTGGATGGAACTTCGCTCACCACTCCTCATACATTCACCTGGACGAGCGGAACGACCCATGTCCTTTACGCTCCGCAGTCCGCCCCATGTCTCAAGTCTGATGGAAGCGTGAACTACTCATGTGAGTTTGATTTCCAGAATTGGTCTGCTCAGAGCATTTGGTTCGTTACCTCTAGTTCTTTCATTTACACAGTTCCCTCCTCTTCGGAAACCGTGGTCGCCAACTACATCCAGCTGCAAAGCCCCGGCTTTACCTTGCGCGTTGCGCCCGCGACGGTTTTCCTACATCCGGGCGATTTCGCCGGATCGACGGATTTCAGGTTAAGCCTCACAAGCCTTAGGAGTTGGAGAGGTAGCGTTCAATTCACCACTTCAAAACTCCCTCCCGGCTTGACTGTTTCGAATATGCCGTCCACATATGCACTCGATACACCGTCGGTTTCATGGAACGTTGAATTGAATATCGCCGCGCCCGCGCAGCCAGGGAGTTATGTGATAGAGATTACTGCTGTCAGTGGTCACCTAATTCAAACAGTCTCCGTTACAATCCTAGTCCCGGGTTAGATGCGGACGCATGCGTAGTTGGCTTTGACTCGGCGGTAATCACCGCTGTTTGGATTGCTTTCTAAGCGAGCATTCTAATAGTCGTCATATGGGCGAGTATTCTGCTGAATTCAAAATTGGTTAAGTGACGTTAACTTGACGTTACCCTATGTTGGTTCAAACTCTTCTAGCACCAGCGCTTGGCGCGATTGCAGTTTCTTGGTGTCAAGCTATCGCTAAGCGATAGCACCACCGTCCAAAGGTCAGTTGTTCTGAGAAATCAGGAGGAAATTGCCCATGCGCCGCAGATGCAACACTCAGTTGAAGCCCCGTTCTTGCAACAGAACCGCGAGGGGGCGCTTAAAAAGGGCTTATATATGGAGGTGGTTTACCAATTTTCCAAGCCCGCTTTATATAAGGTGGAGAATCTGCCAATAGTCAAGAAAGCTTTCATCAACATCGAAAACGTTGTCGCCTCTGCTACTCTCCATCAGAACATTGACCTAAACTCCATCGTTCGAGTATTCCCGGGTGTTGAATATCGTCCCGAGCAATTCCCAGGCCTAGTCTACCGGCTAAAGAAACCCAAGACTGCAACGCTCATCTTCAGTTCTGGAAAGATGGTGTGCACCGGAGCCAAGTCGGAGCGACAGGCTAGGAAGGCGGTAATGAAGGTTGTTGACGAGTTGAAGAGAAACGGGATCGTGATCTTAGGGAAGCCTGAGATTATGATTCAGAACATTGTTGCCTCAGCTGGGCTTGGGGGTGCAATTGATCTCGAGAAGTCAACCTATTCGCTCAAGCGCACCATGTACGAACCTGAACAGTTTCCCGGTTTGATCTACCGAATGGACGACCCGAAAGTAGTCATTCTATTATTCGCTAGCGGAAAATTAGTTTGCACCGGCGCCAAGAAAGAAACTGAAGTACACAGGGCTGTAGCGAAACTGCAAGGAACCCTGGAAGAGAAAGTCCTCATAAGCTACGAACCACCACCCTAAACCAACAATCAACCGCAGTCCATCATCGATCGCCGAGCAAAGGTACCGATCAGTTCAGGGCAACTGGCCGTTAGGCGCAACTAAGAATAGCAAGGGCGGCATTGGTGTCTTCGTGGTTGTGATGTCTGAGAAGCTGAAGATTGGAGCTTATGTTCTTATCAAGATTGCACCAGGAAAGTCGAGGGCTATCACTGAGAAAATTTCTAAAGTCGAGGGTGTAAAGACGGCCCATCCTGTGACGGGCATGTTTGATATCATCGCATTCGTCGAAGGGCCAGACATCAACAACCTTACTGGAACCGTCAGGTCCGAGATACAGACGATCGAAGGCGTCTTACGAACTCACACGGCCATTGTCGGCGAACTGATGACCACCGGCGACTAGTTCCATACCTATTGAGTTGCTCATTTCTGTGGCGAACGCTTTCGTGATTGCGATTTCTTAGACTCATCGTATTCCATTGCTATGATCAAAAAGACTAGTAACACGATCAGTATCCAACCTAGAGGGCCTCGTAGTTCCAGGCTAAGCAGGCCAATGTAGGGTATCTTCGTAACGTAGATCCCTATCAGGTTCGCGCCGGGAACCTTCCATCCGTCGGCAACGCCGTTGTTATCGCCCTTGGTCTGAAAGAATATCTGCCCGCCTTCGTTGTCGATGACGATGACTCTGTGTACGATCGCGGTGGAGTAATCATACGGGCTGTGGAAGATGATGATTGTTCCGACAGTTACGGTGCTGGGGTCCGTACCCCTCACGATGATGATGTCACCGACATTGAGTGTGGGGATCATGCTGCCAGAAGAGACGACCATTAATGGAGAGTCGGTGTGAAGCGCAACCCGCATTGCTCCTACCGACCCCATGGTTACGCCAAACAGTATCACGATAAGTACTACGACTCTTGCGACCGGGTTGGCTTTGAGTACCTTTCTGACCTCAGAAATTGGGCCTGTTGACAATTTTGGATCGCAGCCTCGAACTCATTCTTGACTGATATTGCTTTCCGTGCTGAGGAATTCTATGTTCATTTATGTTTTCTGTGCGGTTGGTTGTCCTTGTATGAGCCTTGCGAGCTCGAGGGTTGCGCGTTCGCCCGCCTCTAGGAAGTTGATTCCGTTTTCTGTTATCTTATAGATTCTTCTTCCTCGGCCCTTTTGGGCTTCCCATTCGCCTTGTATGTACCCGTCTGCTTCCAACGAGTGGAGGAGCGGGTATAGTGTGCCTGCGCTCAAGTAAACACGGTATCGGTCTCGAATCGCAATGTTAACCTCATATCCCCACTGTGGTCGGGATCGAAGAAGTCGGAGTATGATCAGGTCTAGGTTGTTTTTCACAACCCGCTCGCGCCAATCCTTCTCTATATTCCTGATCAATTATCCAGCCTCATGCAGCTCTCGCTATGACACCCATGGAATACTCCATCTACAGCGATTGTTCTTGGAATTATAATTACCCGTCGCCCAGGCGCCTAAGTACACGATTTACTCAATATCCGACGCCTGATCATTCTGCAATTGCGACTTGGCTTCCCTGCCCAAGGCCTAAGGGTTGCTCTTCAAACTTCACTACGAGAAAATCATCCTCCACGCCAACAACTTTGCCCTTGAAATCCTTGGTTTTGGAGAATTGGAAGGTCGCTTCGTGGCCAATGAATGCGTCCAGGTTCGGTTCGGAAAGCGTTATCCAGGCTTTGTTTTCTTGATCATCGAACGTTATAACTACACCAATCATAGGCTCAACCACAAGATTCTAACTAACAACACCGACTGTTGAAGGTTTGCCAAGAATCCCCGCACTTTTCAACCTAGCCGTGTATTTGGAGCGTCAATGGTCAATCCTCGCGTCGGCCGATTTCCTTCAGCCTTGCCTTCCGCCTTTCCTGAGCCTCTGTCCACCTCCTCTTGTCCTCGTCTGTTTCCAACTTGAGCGCGGGAACAGGAGTGGGTTTTCGCTTCTGATCTAGCCCGACATACGTTAGGAAGGAGGTACCTGTATGCCGGACCTCGCCTGTGAAAGGGTTCTCAGCTTCTACGCGAACCCCGACCTCCATCGAAGTGCGGTGAACGAAATTGATGGATGCGTTCAGCCGGAGCATGTCCCCGATGTAGACTGGGGAATAAAAGTCCATTCTGTCAACGGATGCGGTCACAACGTTTGTGCGTGCGTGTTTGAGGGCTACAACGGACCCTACCTCGTCGATTAGTCGCAAAATTGCGCCCCCGAAAACATTGCCTGAATTGTTCGCGTCCATAGGCATCATGATCCTGACCATGGTCGTTAGCGATTCCCTCGGGCTCTTCGACGCTTGGGACATGGGTGAACCAGCGGAATCGGAGGTGTCTGTATGTCAAATTAATTGCTTTTCGAGATCCTGCCGCCGGCCACATGTGCTCAATCCAGCTGCATCCATCCTCCAATACGATGTCTGTATGCCCCCATGGCGGGCTGAAGAGGTGGAAATGGGGTGTTTTCGGTCCCCCCGTTTCACCTTCGCTTTGGTTTGGAAACCGTTAATATAGATGAAGTCGATCGGCCATGATAGTTCACCTTAGACGGTGGTTAATATGGAAACTATTCAGATAGAAAGGACCGAGACTAAACAGATTCGAGAAACCCGAAGCATCTGCCCCGACTGCAACAGAATCCTTCCCGCAAACGTATTCGAACGCGAAGGAAAGATTTGGCTAGGCAAAGCCTGCCCAGAGCACGGGGAGATTGAGGAACTTTACTTTGGTTCCGCTGATATGTATTACAAATTCGCCAAGTTCTCGCACAACGGAAAGGGTATCGAGAACCCGAACGTACCCTTGGAGAAATGTGCCTGCCCAACCAACTGCGGACTGTGTACAAGCCACCTAAGCCATTCAGGCTTAACGAACCTCGTGATCACGAACCGTTGCGATCTCACCTGCTGGTACTGCTTCTTCTACGCCAAGAAAGGCATCGAAGGCGCCTACGTATACGAACCAACCCAGGAGAAGATCCGTGAAATGGTCAAAGTTCTCCGAGCCGAAAGGCCAGTTCCTGGAAATGCAATCCAGATTACCGGTGGAGAACCGACCCTCCGCGAAGACCTTCCTGAAATTATCAAAATCTGCAGAGAGGAAGGCGTTGAGCACATACAGCTCAACAGCAACGCCATCAACCTAGCACAAGACCCTGAGATGGCAGCGAGAGTTAGGAATGCAGGCGTAAACACCGTTTACATGAGCTTTGACGGAGTCACACCCAGAACTAACCCCAAGAATCACTGGGAGGCTCCAATTGCAATTGAACAGTGCAGAAAGGCCGGATTGGGCGTAGTTCTAGTCCCAACCGTAATCAAAAGCATTAACGACCATGAACTCGGCGGCCTCATCAGGTTCGGACAACGGAACATGGATGTAATCCACGCAGTCAACTTCCAACCAGTTTCACTTACAGGCAGACTATCGAAGTCTGAGAGGGAGAAATACCGAATAACCATCCCCGACTGCATCGATCGCATTGAGGAACAGACAAACGGCGAGGTAGGAAGGGAATCATGGTTCCCAGTCCCAAGCTGCGTCCCAATCACACACTTCGTCGAAGCCTTAACCAAACGGCCCCGATACGAGCTATCCATACACTTTGCGTGCGGCGCAGGTACCTACGTATTCAAAGACGGCGACAAACTCGTCCCAATAGCCTCCTTCGTTGACTTAGAAGGGCTACTGGAATACCTGGAGGAGAAAGCGGACGAACTGAAATCCGGGAAGAACAAGTACCTAGTCGTAGCCAAAGTCCTAGCGAAGATGGGAACATTCATCGACAGAAGCAAACAACCCAAAGGCCTAGCGTTGAGTAAACTACTGTTCAACGCACTCGTCAAGAATGACTACAGCGCCTTGGGAGCGTTCCACCACAAATCAATGTTCCTGGGCATGATGCACTTCATGGACAAGTACAACCACGACGAAGAACGCCTACGACGATGCGACATCCACTACCTTAGCCCAGACATGAGAATAATCCCATTCTGTGCCTTCAACGTGATTCCAGAATGGTACAGAGACGCTATCCAACCAAAGTACGGAATCCCAATCGCTCAATGGGAAAAAGACCACGGGACAACCCTGGAACAAGGACTCTACAAGGGTACTCTACGGAAAGGTAAAGGTCACTCCGCAGGATGCGGATGCCCGCTCGGCGCAGTCAACACCCCAAGCTCCGAACTCTTGACCATCGAAAACGGCATGATCAAGACAAAGTAACACCTCCAGAACTAAAATCCCCAACTCCTTTCCATTTCGGTTTCCATTAGTGCACTCTCTGAAGGCTGGTTGTGAAACGAAGATTACTGAAGCCCTGGACCTGAACGTTTTTCTGTGAAACAGATTCTTACTGAGAGCCTCAAGAGGAGTCCGGCATGAAAACCGATTACGATGTGATCATTGCCGGAGCGGGCATTGCCGGAATGGTGACCGCGGCCTCCGCGGCAAAGCACTCAAGCCAGAACCTCAAGATCTTGGTGATCGACCGAAACTCAAGGGATGAGGCCGGCATGAAAACCGCGACTGGCTGGATCTGCGGTGATGCAGTCAGCAAGGCTAGCCTAGACTACGTAGAACGAGAAGTTGGAATAAGGTATGGAAAGCCCGAGCTTGAACAACCAGTCCATGGTGTCGTGGCCTATTCCCCAGACCACGAATCCAAAGCGAAGTTCGACGGTGAAGGATACGTGCTTAATCGCCGAGTCTTGCCCCAACGTCAATTGCGGGATGCTGAGAAACTTGGCGTTGAATTCCAATTTGAAGCATACGCCGATTCACTCGTAGTGGAGGACGGCTTCATTCGAGGGGTGCATTGCCGCTCTTCGAAAGACAACTCGACGTTCAAGAAAACGGCACAGCTCGTGGTTGACGCTACTGGGTCTGCCTCACGTCTCAGAACTAGCCTCCCGATCCCGACCCACATCGAGAAGGAGATCGACAAAGAGAACGATCTGGAGTCCACTGGTCGATATATCCTCAAGTTCGAATCCGGGAAGCTAGATGCCACATACTTCGATCCCGAAATTTGCATAATCCATTTGGATCAAAAGATTGCGCCAGGCGGATATGCTTGGGTCTTCCCGAAGGGTCAAGACAAGATGAACGTGGGTTTGGGTGTTCAGAGGCGGCTGCTGGAGCGTAGGAACAAAGAGTTGGGAAAGAACGATACGCTTCAATCCCTCATAGATGAATACGTTAGAACCAACCCCGTAATCAAGAGTTGGAAACTGACAGACGAGATTGAGGATAGGGGAAATGAGAAGGGGAACTGGCAAGTGCCCGTTCGTCGACAGAACGATTGCATGGTCGCTAACGGATACATGATTGTGGGCGACGCCGCGTGGATGCCTCGCCCGATCGACGCCGGCGGCATAGGCCCCGCACTATACGCAAGCACGATTGCAGGCAAAGTAGTGGCCGAATCTCTTGAATCAAAGGACGCTTCCGAGAAGGGCCTCTGGAAATTCAACACAGAATACGTTAAAATGTATGGTTATCGAATGGCGAGCTTCGAAATTCTTAGACGCTTCCTACAGATACTCAGTAACGATGACCTGAACTATGGAATGAAACATTTCCTAGGCCAAGATGATGTGGATAGCATCACGAGGCGAGAGCACCCAGAATTCAAACGTGTAAGCCTAGAAAACCCCGCACGTATTCTCTGGGCATTACCACGACTCGCGTTAGCCAGGGGATTAAGGTATACAGCCGAGAAGAGCAGGAAACTCATTCAACATTACATGAATTATCCGACCTCCCCTGAAGGGTTTGAGGGATGGCATACAAAATTCATGGCAGAACTTCACGAAGCATACTTGAAGCTCTCATAAAGTCAGCAACATTCACCGGATTGCTCACCCTCTCTCTGCAAACCCCCACGCATCAGATTCAAATAGGCCTGAAGTTGACTTGAAATCGAACTTACAGGACTCTGAAGTAACATGCAAGAATTTCTAGAGAAAGTTAATCCAAAACAGAAGAAGTATTTCACGCAACTCAGAACAACGCTTCGCACACTTCCTGATATCGAAGAAACGATAGAGATCGACGAAGTTTCAGGAGAATGGTGCCCGGCTTACAGAGTCAAAGGTTCGGACTTGGTCTGGGTACATTTTGACGAACACCTATGGGTCAACTTCCCGGTTGAACCGAACTTCGAGAAAAAAGTCCTTCAAGATGAGAACCTTGACAGCTATGTTGTAGAATGCGTCAAGGAAGCCGAAGATACGGGAGGAGAGAAATGGGCAACCGTCGAAATAAAATCAGGCGAGGTAGTAGAGCAACTTGTACCTCTATTCCAACTGAGGTACTCAATCCTAACTTCGTAACTGACTTCAATTTCAACGCGCTTTCGTGGGGTGGCTCGTTGACGCGATAGGCAGTGGTCGGCTCAAAGGTAATCCATGGAAAAGTCCGCATATCAGTGGGCGTTCCAGTTCTATTAGCTTAGCGTGGAGCCTTCAGAGTTATAAGCTGAATATGGAGCTCTTATTTTGCAAGGATCAGCTAGGTGATCAGATGTGGACACGAACTCTTCGAGCGCCCACAAGAAAGCCCATATCGGGATGGCTTTCTTTTTCGTTGCCGTAATTGTTTTTGTCAGCGTTCTGCAGGTTTCTGCCCCAAGAGTTTATGCGGATGGGGCGGACTTCGGATTGACCGTCTCCCAGCCGACTCAGGTTGGCTGTACAGCAACATACACGATCTCATACCTTCCCTACGGCGGTTTCACGGGGCCAGTGAGTGAGACCGCTGCGGGTGTTCCAGTTGCGGCTTTCTCGATGGGCTCATTCTACCTAGCGGTGATCTCGACAGACACACTATTCGTGGGCAATCTTAGTCCCGGCAAGACATATGATTTGACAATTGTCGCCGACGGATTTGGCGCATCTCATTCCGTGACAACAACGCTTGTCGTACCGGCGCAGAGTGATTCCGATACTTGCAGTAACGGGACGGTTGGAAGCGGGAACGGGCCCAGTCCTGATTTCGATATGGCTATCAAGCAAACAGCTACACCCGAGAACGCAGGTGGGGGAACATCAGTTTCGTATCTTCTCACCTATTCTTCCATCTACGGCTTTACAGGCATCGTCCACGAAACAGTCACAGGTGTCCCCGTGCAGTCAGTGTATTTCTTCAAATCACAACGAGTTCCCTCAACAGGTGATTGCAGGGTTGTGCACTCATGCATGGACGTAGTAACGATATATACGGCTGGGCTTAACGGGACGTACTCGGTAATAATTACGGCAGCCGCCCTTGACGGCGTTCCCTATCATTCAGTCACTATCAGCCTGACGGTTCCGTAGCAATTATCTGACTTGAGACTGTATTGATAGCATTGTAATCGCCGGCACCGGTTTCGACGGGAGTTTAAGCACGGTCTCGCTTATTCACGCTATTCTTGGTCGGAAGTGAATCGGACCAAAGGTATTCGAAGTAGTTCTTCGCGAATTTTGACAATCCAATGTGGTCGGACCATATGGCGAGGCTGACCGCTTCATCGCGCTCTTGACCCAGAAGGAGGATGACTTCGCGGCCGTCGGCGATGATTCCGCCGCCGAACATTTGTTCGCGGACGCGAACCTCGCAGAACTTCGAGAGTTTGGCCATGGCCTCGGTCATAGGACTCTTCAGTGTCATGATTTGCACCTTGACTCCTCGTTCCGCGATCAGCTTCACCGGAGGAATCAACATTTCCACTATGTCGTCCGGGATGGCGGGCACCGCAGCCAGGACTTCCTTTTGCACATGTTCGATTGTTTCCCGGATCTTCGAGAGAACGTTGAAATTTCCGCGAACAATCCAAATATCAGGATGTTCCCTCACCCCTTTCTTCTCATATAGCGGTTGGAGCTCGTCATGAATGAGCGCTTCGTTCGTCTTCAAAGAATTCTCAAGTTGGGATCTCGTGATCTCCATCGCCACTGAAGGTGGCTTTGGGTAGTACTTGCTCGGCCGTCCATGTTCACTCTCTATCCATCCCTTCTTCTCGAGCGAGCCGAGGACTTCGTAAATCTTTGAGTATGGAACGTCGGACGCCTCGCTAAGTTCGCTCGCCGTCGCCGGTCCAATCTCGAGCAGAGAGGTATAGGATCGGATTTCGTAGTCCGTGAGCCCGAATTCCTGAAGCGAACGTCGTACCCTATCTGTTACCGGCAAGCCAGTACACTCCTAAATGCCAATGCCAGTTGGTCTCCAGGCCCACCCAATATAAGATTTAACAACCGAAGGTGGTTAACTCCCAGCCAGGCGCAGCTCCCAACCCGGTTTGCCATGCCGGGTCGGGTGGGATACACCCCCGCCTAGGGTGGAGTACACCCTAAGCTGAAGAATGGGCTGGACAGACGATCTTGGTTTCGTCAACTGTGAGCTGATTCGGTTGAGACCCAATGCGATTCATTCGAGGTGAACTCCTTCTTCCAGATTGGGACTTCCTTCTTCACGCGTTCAACCGTTTCAGACAGGGCCGGGAATACCTCTTGCCTGTGTTTGCCGAGGACTACGACGAAGATGCTAGGCTCACCAACACCCAAGGAGTCAATGACGTGGTGAATTGCAACTTCAACAACACCGGGGTGTTTCTTGATGTCCGCTCTGATTTCCTCCATGCGTTTCAAGGCCACATCGGCGTATGCTTCATATTCTAAGCGCGTGACTTTGGCATCTGAATCATTAATCGCGTCCCCTCGCACCACTCCGATGAATGAGGCTATTGCACCCGAGTCGTGGTAGCCGGCGTGTGTCTTGATGTGGTCGATTATTTGTTGGAGATCAATTTCGCCTTTGCGATGAAGCCCGACTGCTTCCATAGGTGGATTCCGAAGTACCTGTGTGCGCGCTTGGATGAAAACTGAGCGTTCGGCTCATCATCTAACTTTGGGCAGTTGTTGGCTTAAGTTCAGCTTTCATCTTCTCCAGATGTTGACCCTCTGTGTCGAACATCGTTCCCACGATCTGGACTTGGTAGATTGTCCTTGCCGTGTTGCAAAAATCGCATGGAGGACCGAACCCGTCCGGGTTGGGTGAGGTTCTTAGCCACATCTGGTTTATTCCGGCGAAGGTTAAGTCAAGTCTTACTTTATCCTTTGCGCAATTCTCGCAGAGATAGAAGGGCATGTCAAATACCAACTGCGATAGGGTCCGACTGAATATTAATACTTTAGAGTAATCTGTGAACGAGCTGGGCTAACCTCACTTGGTTTCGAAGGGATGGCAGCGGTCGTCAGGTTTGTCGGACTGTTAGTTAGGCGTGGTCCATGATTTTGCTAACCGCGCTCTCGTCAAACTGTTGATGATCAGCATCCAGTATCGTCATTGCCAGCCTAGCGTCATTGGTTCCGATTTGCCATTTCATGTCTCCGACCCTTAGCCCTTTGTTGCGAACTGCTGCTCTGGCAGTTAGCGTAAATGGGCAAGAGACCAAGCTTCTTCCTTTTGTCAGAGACCTCTTGAGGACAGGGAGATAGTGGTAATTCGTGAAAACCACATCGACTCTGTTCGGCGAATGCTTAACTCTGATGTTGTCCGCCAACCCCTTGCTAGCCATGAATGTGCTTAGTGTTTCCAGCAAACCTTCAATATTATCGGGCAATTCTAGGTTTGATTCTTCGCGCATGAACTCCAGCATTTCTGTTCCAATATTGTCGAGTATGAGTTGCGCTTGGGCGCCGAGATATTCAAACCCGCAAGCCAGTCCATATGCAACTGTTTCGAAAGCCGCTAATCCTACGCTTTCGTTCAGCTGACTCTTGATCTTGTTTTTCGCCAGGTCAGCTGGATGGGCAAAAACGACCGTGCTCTGAGTATGCGTTGTTCCAGGAACGATCTTCACTTTCATTGAGTAGGTTCCATCGGGCGTCACATTTTCCGATATTCTTTCACTCACGCCTCCCACTGATTTCGTGATCGCATTATTCGCTATACAAACTGGGCAGGTGAGAAGGTACGAATTTCGGTTGCGTAGTTTCCGCATGAGGGGCAAAAATCTCCAATTCCACATGGCGATGTCTAGTGTGTCGCCGCTTTGGCTGACGCTTATGTTGCTCATGTAGCCGTTCTGAAGGAAGAATTTGACCATGTTGCCGACGAATTGCTGTGGGTCGTTTGATTTCTCGAAGTAGCCTTCGCTAAGACCGTACTCTAGGATTCCTTCCCCTACCTTGTCAAGCATATCTTGTCCCCTGATTCCGAGATAGTCGAAGGCCCTTGCGGCTCCATAGAGCATGGGGTCTAAGACCGCAAGTTGAATCATGCCAGGGGTTGTGGTAGTCAAATTTTCACAACCTTATCGCAGAACGGTGCGAGTTGTGAGACCACATCTTTCTCCGCATTCATTTCCACGGTGAGCAGTGAGCCGGATGTGTTCCATCGCCTCATTTTCTCAGTTAGGAGATGTGCGAATTTCGAGACGGACTTCGGGTCGTTGTATATGAGGAGAGTTGAGAGGCTGTCAAGCAACCGGAATTTTTCACCTTCGAACATGTTTACGGCTTTGGATATGCCGATGCACAAGTTGCTCAGGCCGACACCTGAACCCAAACATGCATGATCCTTCCCTTCCTCCAATGCCGGGACATTGGTGATTCCATCCACAAAGAACAGGGATTCAGCGGGAACTCCGGCCTTTTCGAAGGTCTTCATTAGAACACTGAACGGTTTGTTAAGGGTAACATAGATCCCACGCGGCAACTTCTTTGTAAAATAATTGAGAATGTCAACTGTCGCTTCCTGATATCGCATAGGGTCGATTAGGGTTAGGACGATCGGCTTGTCGAAATCCCGTAAGGTCTCGGAAATGCGCTGGTATGCCTCTGCACACATGATAGCCGTTGCCTCATGGTTGAGAGAGGGGAAAAGCCCTTCGAAATCGCGTTTTCGCGGGAGCTCTCTCTGTTGACGCCGCGAGAGGCGCTTTACTTTAATCCACATGCTGGCTAAGGAATGGGCCCTGAGCGCGGTATGCCACAAAGAGAACTGATTGTGCCAATTGCATTACTCTGCGTGATTGCCTTATTCACTGCGTTCGCAACCAGCGCCACACCGCGACCCCCGATGATCGGAGCATTCGCCCAGTACCTCCTCCCCGCGATCTTGACGATCTATCTTTTAGCTGTACTCGCATATTCCAAGATAATTGTCGAGCTTCTTGCCGCATTCTTTCTAGGTAATCGGAAGCAAGATGGATCAAGTGGAAGATCGTTTGCCGTGATGCTTGGATACGTCATAGGATTCGTTCTGTTTTTTGTGTTTCTCAGAATCGTAATGTTTCAATCAATCGTTGGGGTCTTTCAAACCGCAGCAAATCTCGTAGGGACGTGGTTTCACGCCACACAGTCTCAGACGGTTGCACAGCCTAGTGGCGCATCAGCGAACCCGTTTCTTTTCTACTACACTCTCATAATCTTCGGAACGACCGTAGTGGTGGCACTGGCCTTGTTTTTCGGTGGTATTCGTAAGGCGTACGAATGGGCGCGGGACGAGTATGCGCCGTACAATGCCGAGGTAGCGAAGCGCGAAGCCTTAGGAGTGGTACAGAAGACCGTTACCGCTCTCAGGCTAAACGGAGACTACCGCGAAGCGATATTGAGATGTTACAGGCAAATGTGCCAAGTACTATCTAGCCGCGGATTCAATATCGGCCTCCAAGAAACTGCACGAGAGTTCTCGGAAAATATCTCCCACAAACTGGAACTCGGGGGCGACGCTATCAGAAGCCTTACCTTCCTATTTGAAGAAGCAAGGTACAGTGACCATAGCATTGACGATACTAAACGTGCCGTGGCATTAAGTCAACTGGAGAGTCTAGAACGCTCTCTAGAAACTGTAAACAGTTGAGCATAATGAAAAAGCAGATTAAGACCCTGATTCAGATGGGAGTCGTCTATCTGGCCGTTTCAATCGTCCTAGATTTTTTTCTCGCTGGGTACCCGATTCTGACTTGGACGGGCCTCGGGTTTGCATTCATCCTGTTCGGAATCATAGTCTTCAACGTACTCCTAGAACTAACCTCACGTCCCGCACCAAACAAGAGTATACGTCAATTCAAGAGGAGTGAAGACGACCTCATGCGTTTGGATACGCTGTGTCAAAGAGCCATTGATCATGGTGACACTACCTCAACGCAGCTTCTCTCCGAGAGAATCAGATCGCTTGCATTTGCAGCCGCATCATACCACTTCAATATTAACGAACCTTTACTGAGAAACATGGCACAACAGGATCCTACTTCACTCGAACGGCAGATAAACGATCAACGCATGTTCGAAGCGTTGACGGCTACTAGTTCTGGTGTGAGCAAAAGAAACACGCACGACATTCATAATTGTTTGACGAGCATAGAGGCTTGGTTAAGCTGAAAGTTGAGAACCTAGCTAAGACTTGTAATGCGATACTGGCAGAGTTGAGCACCGCTATCGTCGGTAAGGAACCGGTGCTCCGAAAAATACTCGTTGGAGTGCTCGCCAACTCACACATCCTAGTCGAGGATTACCCTGGCTTGGCTAAGACGGTTATAGCAAAGTCCCTAGCCGTTGCGGTTGGGTGTAAGTTTGCGAGAGTTCAATTCACCCCCGACCTCCTCCCCGCTGACATAACCGGGACATACATCTACAACCAGAAATCGAGCGATTTCGAGCTCAGAAAGGGACCGATTTTCACCAACATCCTTCTCGCAGACGAGATAAACCGAAGCCCTCCAAAGACTCAATCGGCATTATTGGAGGCCATGCAGGAGCGTCAAACTACGTTAGACGGAAAGACGCATCCGCTCGACGACCCCTTCATAGTAATCGCGACTCAAAACCCGATCGAGTTCGAAGGAGTATACCAGTTGCCTGAAGCACAACTTGACAGGTTCATCATGAGGCTCCGAATCGGATATCCGGATAGAGACGCGGAGATTGAGATTCTCAAAAGACGGCTAACGCGCAGAAAAGATGACTTTTCCATTAAACCAGTCATCAACGCAACAACCCTGGTCGAGATGCAGGATACAGTCGAGGGGGTTCACGCCGACGACGGTGTGCTTTCGTATATTACCGATATCGTCCGTGAAACACGTACCCACGGTCAGGTCGAGATAGGTGCTAGCCCTCGCGGGTCACTATCGCTTCTGAAGTTGGCGCGAGCGAATGCAGCACTCTCTGGGCGCGACTACATTCTCCCAGATGACGTGAAAGCAATTTGCAGTGAAGCTCTTTCGCATAGAATAATCCCCAAAGCCGCCTCCTGGGTACGTGGTTTCGACGCAGGCTCGATTATCGATGAGATTCTCAAGAGAGTTCCAGTACCTAGGGTAGAGTAATGGCGCTAACCCGAAAGACGCTTGCATACCTAACCACCGCTTACGCGTTCATTTTCTTCGCTCTGCTTTTCCGAGCTTCATGGTTAACCGCTTTCGTACTACCGATTGCTTTCTTGTTATTCACATCATCCAAACTGCCAAAATTGGACCCGTTTCCAGTCTCCTTAACGAGACAAATACGGCCCTCGCGATCAGTTGGTGACGAGAACGTCGACATCACTCTGGGAGTCACAAACAAATCGCTGCATCCAATTGAGGCGTTTCAGCTTGACGACGGCCTTCCCGATGGGCTGAAACTGAAGTCGGGAGCTAATCGATTAATGCTTTCGCTCCGTTCCGGCGAGAGTGTAGAATTCAAGTACAGGCTTGAGAGCCCAAAGCGCGGTACTTACTTCGTTGGGCCAACTTCAGTTAAGTTCACTGACAATTTCCGACTAAGGACTGTAACCACTCGTTTGTCCAATGCTGACGAGTTCATCGTAGTTCCCAAGGTAGAGGATCTCGGAACCATTGATTTGAAAGGTAGGCGTGTGGGTCCATGGCCTGGTTTGGTTCCCTCGAGGCGAATGGGAATAGGGACTGAGTTCTTCGAAACAGCACCCTACCAGCCAGGGGACGATCTTCGACGGATCAACTGGAAGGCATCGGCAAGGTCAAGGCAACTCGTTACAAACGAATTCGAAGGCGAGCAGGTCGTCGATGTTCTTGTTGTGCTGGACTGTTCCGAGGATGTGTTGTCCGATATTTTTGATTATGATGTACTCGAATTTCAGGTGGAGTTCGCTGCTTCACTATGCTCTCAACTGATCATGCAAGGTAACCGTGTCGGTCTCTCGGTGTACGGAGCGGCCAGAACATGGGTTGACCTCGCGTTCGGAAAGAGACAATTGTTGAGGTTGCTGGACAGCCTGGCAATCGTGAAGCCCGGACCCGCAACCCTACCGATTAAGTATGTTGTCGAATCCGTCATAGCAGCAATTCTTCCCGCGCGATCAGTAGTGCTACTGATCTCGCCAATGATCGGTGACGAAGCTCTAGAGATGATTGGCGATATCACTCAAAGCGGTTACACTACAATATGCTTCACACCAACCACTAGAGCTACCCCCGGCAACGTCAATGAGTCATCGGTGATCGCACGGCGGATCTTTGCCGCGGAAAGAAGGCTGAAAATAGACAGGGCGAGACAGCTAACAAACGTGATCGAAATCTCACCGACAACGGCCATTAAGCCAGTCCTTAGGATGAGGGGCCGATGGAAGGCAGCTTAACGAACCTCCGACTCCGCTGGAACGTCCTTCGAGGTTTCGCCAGCGCGACCGCGATAGTCACATTCGCCCTTATTCTCTCGATAATTCCAGCCACAATCTGGGTCCTTTGGTTTCTAGCATTAGCCGTCGGAATTGTTACCAGTGTATTTGCGCTCGTAAAATGTGACGTCGTTTGGAATACGTTAACGCTGCTTGAACAGGGGGTTCTGTTTGTCATCGCACTACTATCAGGCTTTTCGAAAGGGGGACCCGGAGAGAACATTCCAATTCTTCTTCTGGCGTTTGTCATGATCTTGGCAAATGAGCATGTTCTCAGTTTGATCTCCCAATACAGTGTTCAATTCTCGACCGGTGACTCTGCGCTAGGAATGGATTTCAACGTACCAATCCTTCGACGGTCTCTTGATCGACTCTACCGACGACTAGCTTGGGATGGGGCGGTTTTCGGTATGGGCTTCGTGCTGTCGGTTGCCGTGGCCTCGGTGGGAGGCATCCTGAGCCCTATTGCGCCCGTCCTCTCCGACATCTCTGTCTATGTGCTTGTGACGTCGATCGCACTTGCGATTCTGATTGTGTCAAAGGAGGAGTGAGGGCAGTTTATGCGACTCGGGGTAAATGCCTTCTCAACATGTAGTTCAGGTTAACTCTGATTCCCTCATCGCCGCATCAAACTCCTGAGCCAAAGATGTTCCTAAGTATTCTGGTCAAGCGTAACCCTTCCCCTCGCAGCACTGAACTGCGTTTCCAACGTCTCATGTTTGAGCCTCGCCTTTACCTTAAAATAGCAACTCCGCCCATCATCTCCCTCACCTGAGTTGAAGTTATGCCAGGAAGGTCCAAACTCATCATCCTCGTCCTCATGATGTCTCTCGCGGTTGTTTTTCCGCCCAGAGTTAATGCAGCCCTCTCTGTTACGATTTCTCCCTCCTCGCAAAGTGCTCCTCAAGGTAGCCAGGCTAGCTATACCGTGTCATTCAGCGGTGGATTGTTGGGGGCGACTTATGCATTCAGCCTCTCGGGCCTAAGTGGTTATGCCAGCTACGATTTCTCACCTAGCCAAGTGAGCGCGATTTCAGGATCTAGTACTTTGGTGATAAGCACTACCCAAGTTCCCGGGACCTACTGCCCCGGAATTTACGCCTTCACGGTCAGCGTAACCAACATAGGCACACCAGTGGACACAGGTTCGGCATCGGGGAACCTGTACGTGTCTCTGGTGGGGCCACCGTTGGTGGTGGGAGTCTCGACGGATAAGTCGGCTTACATAAAGGGAGACAAAATAATTCTACAAGTTACGATGAACAGACCTGCCGAAGGCACCATTACCGTCACACCACCAAGCGGTTCTCCGCGCACCTACACCTTCCAGACATATTCGGCGACGAGCGTAACACAAACACTAACCGCGTCCCAACCATACGGGACTTACACTGTGAGTGTATCTGCCGATGACTATTGCAATTCCTACAACACCGCGGCCGCTTCCTACTCGGTTGGCCCCAACACTTACTCGGTGTCGATCCAGTTGTCTGGCGTACCTCAACAATATTCTGCGACCTTACAAGTTGACGGACAAAACCAAGGAACAGTCCCTGGGTCTCAACTTAAGACGCTCTCGTTCCCGATTGGCACGACCCACACCGTTACGGTTGGTCAATATGTTTCCGGAGATACAGGCGTTCAGTACTACTGTGCTCAGAACACAGTGAGCGTGAGTTCGAGTGGGAGCTTCACGTTCTCATACCAGACACAATACCAACTAACGGTTGCAACAGATCCCGCTAATGTCACGCAGGTTTCTGGTGGAGGTTGGTTCAACGCCGGGGCCAGTGCCCAAACAAGTCCAGCAGCACAAACGGTCTCCGGATCAACAGGCGTCCAATACATATTCCAGAGTTGGAGCGTAGATGGCAGTTCGCAGTCCGGGAGCCAAGTCACCGTGACCATGAATGGACCACACACTGCCGTTGCAAAGTACAGCACGCAATATCTCCTGACGGTAAATTCGCCAGGAGGACTGGGGAATCCTCAGGGCGGGGGTTACTATGATGCGGGTTCCACCGCTCAATTTTCGGTGAGCTCGCCGGTAGGCATCTTGGTTCAGCAGGTCTTCGTGCGGTGGACGGGCGATTACTCGGGGACATCCCCGCAAGGCTCCGTGACGATGGACGGGCCCAAAACCGTTAGCGCAACCTGGACCACGAGTTACACCAACGTTTACGTTGCTGGTGGAGCGGTCGTAATTCTGCTCGTAGTCGGTGCGATTTTGGCTGCGCGTCGCCGCGGTAACAAGGG
>JBEKPE010000010.1:0-33420 GCA_049521055.1 Bathyarchaeia archaeon | reverse complement strand
GCTTCACCTCCACGCCTTCCTCTTCCATTTTGTCGTAGATTCGGACCCAGAAGTTAGCTGATGGTTCCACGACAGCTTTCTGTGACCCATGCTTCCGTTCAATCCGTTCATAGAACTCTCACATCCTAGGGTCGTGTTGTCTGGCCGATTGAGCGCACTGGCCGAGAATCCAACGGGCCCGTTTGCTGCCTTTCCGGGTGATGTGCCCCGTCCAGTTCGAGTCGCCGGATTGGTGTGTTTGAGGTGCGAGGCCTACCCAGCTGACAAGCTTCTCGTCTGAGCTGAAGCGGTGTACGTCTCCGATCTCGGAGAGTAGGACCATGGCTGCGTAGTAATCTACCCCAGGCATTGTCATGAGAAGCTTCGCCTTGTCCTCACTTGTGGCGTCTTTGGCAATTTGAATGGCCATATTTTGGATCTGTTGATTCAATGTCTCGACGACCTGTAGACTGGATTGGAGGATCTCCTGATCTGGGGTTGGCAGTTGTAGGTTGCGAAGCCATTCCATGCCTTGTTTGCCGAAGAGGTCTGTGTAGTTGTGGGTGAGTTCGTGTTTGTCTAGGAGGGCGTGGATGCGGTTCTTGATGTCTACTCGCATTTGGATTAGGCTGGCTCGGTGGCGGATGAGGGCTCTGCGTTCTCGGTTCTTTCGGGTTGGGACGTAGCTTTCTGCCACAAGATCGCCTCTCAGCAGGAACGCAAGCGTCTTAGCATCGATCCTGTCGGTTTTGATGCGGGCTTCAGCTATGGCTTTTGTCCTCAATGGGTTGCTGAGCTTCACCTCCACGCCTTCCTCTTCCATTTTGTCGTAGATTCGGACCCAGAAGTTAGCTGATGGTTCCACGACAGCTTGCACTTGTGGATCTATGGACCTTGCAAGGGTAACTAGGCTGGATGTTCCTTGCGATGTGTTGTCGAATCTCAGTTCTTTGACGATGTGTCCGTTGTCATCCATCAGAGCTGCTTGGCAGAACTTTTTGTGGACGTCTATTCCAACGTAGACTGCCATCTCTGTTTCTTCACCTCCGTTCTTTTCTTGGTTGGCTTGAACGCGGCAATCACCTATTCGCGCGCAGAGGCGCATTCAAGGGGCCGCTCCAGAAGTTTGCCCATTCACACACCCGACCGATGCTCGGTCATGTGGTTCTCGGGCTTACCAACCGCGGAGAACTTACGCAGACACACCTAGAGACTTTTCATCCATTCACACACAGAAAAATCACCCAACCTTCTAATTGGGATGGGTATAATGCTGCAGAAGATTGGAAATGCCAAGGCCGAGAGTAAGGGAACCTGAAGGGGTTACAGGGCAATTAACCACAGAATCATACGATCGCATGATGCGAAGCCTCATGAAGAAAGGCTACCTTGACACATCTAAACTCATCAAGGCCGGTATTAGTTCGGGAACGGCGCTTGAGGTCGGCCAGGGCCACGGGTATTTGGGAATCGATTGGTTGACGAAAACCTCCAACACTTTCCTGAAGGGGTTGGACATCAGCGCGGACATGGTGGGAGTAGCTCAGCGAAATGCGATTGAATTCCATGTGGATGACCGCGCCGAATATTTCCAGGGCGACGCGCGGCAAATTGTGTTCGACGATGAAACATTTGATGCCGTCTTCTCAAACGGCTCCCTTCACGAATGGTCTGACCCAAGAACCGTCCTTAACGAGATTCATCGCGTCCTGAAAACCGGCGGGGTGTATTACATAAGCGACCTACGTAGGGACATGAGTCTCTTCGCAAGAGTACTCTTGCAACGGGCTATACCTAAAGAAAGCAAGGTTTTCTCATGTCACTCAACGCTTCCTACGCGACAGAGGAAATAGCGCCAATTTTGAGCGAAACCAAGTTGAGCAAATGTAAGGTATCACAGGAATTTTGGACAATTGCAATAACAGCGAAGAAGATGTGATTTGTGTGGTTCTACTGTGCGAGCACCCAAATTTGAACCACGGTTTTGTGTGTGTGCGCGCACCACCATACCCACCACACGCAAATAATGGTCGTACCCATTTCCTTGTCAGCGAGCCGAGTCCAAGTTGACCGGTAAGTCGTTTGCACTCTTCACTTCGAGAACAATCGTCGTTCACATCGTCACATACTTCATCGCTGGCATGTTGGCTTACTTCATTCAATGGGGCGGAGTGTATGGCGGATCGACAATGCAAACGTACATGAAACCTTCAAATGAATTCGGCCCGTGGGTCATTCCCTCTCAAATTCTGCGAGGCCTCATTTTGGCAGTGGCTTTGTACCCGTTTCTTGGAAGAATTCTTGAACTGAAACGTTGGGGTTGGCTGTCCGTCTCCTCACTCTACCTCTTGATTGGCACAATAGCCGGAAGTGGCGGTGTGATCGAACACATCGTTTTCACAACTACTCCCGTGTTCTTCACGTTGGCCACGCTTCCAGAGATAGTTGTGCAAGGGTTGATGTTCGGTTATTTGCTGGTGCTTTGGGAGCAGCGATCCCATCCTAGATGAATTGTCGATTTGAACCGTCATTTTGTGTGTGGTATTACTGGTGCGGGCGTCGTAAATTGAACCGTCGTTGGTTTGAAAAGTGTGTGTGGGACTTATGGTGCACTGTCCACGTTTGAACTCTATTTGTGTGTGTAAATCTCGTTACAGGTATGACCTTCAAGCAAGAAGAGAAGCTTGCGTTGAAGCTTGAGTGGTTCACCTAATTGCGTCTCAGCGTCAAGTAGCGCTCCCGCGAGCATTTGGGCTTCTGCTTTCTTTTTGGCCGATTCTTTCTAAGAACAAATGGATAACTCTAATACAAAACGCGGCTAGAACGCAACAGAACTAACCAAAAAGCTAGTTGGGCTATCTATATATTCCCATATTTGCATTTGCATATTACTAGGTGGATATAGAATTGGGTAGACTTTACGTAGTGCTCTCAGACGATGTTGAGCGACGACTGCGATTGGCGGTCGTTATTAGGCTCGGTGGCAAGAAGGGCGATCTTAGCGCCGCCATAGAAGAAGCTCTGAAAGACTGGTTCAAAAAGAAGCCGTAGATTGAACCCTAATCCTTCCTAGAAACTTACCAGCAGGAAGTATCCCCTGAACAACTTTCACGAAACTTCTTGGCTCTTGTAATGCCACAATTTACACACAAGGAATTCAATGATGAGGTTAAGTTGGCTATTGATAATGCCATCTACACCATCTTAGGACGGCAAGTTCTGAAAGCTATCTACGATTCTCTGAAAGAACATCATGACATATCGGATGAAGAGATTCCCTACCGATTGGACACCGTATTCAAGATGCTTGAGGGTACTTTCGGGCATCAGGGAACATTAACTCTTGGTCGAGTGATAGCGAAACGAGTCTACGCCCGAATGGGATTAGAATTCAAAGAGTTACCTGATTACAAACTTCAGGACTACCTAGACCAAGCCAAGAAACAGTTGGCACTACTACCCTAGGTTGAGAAGCTACGAAACGACGGGTAACAATCATAAAAACCGACGCAAAATTGACGACAAGTGGAAACGGGCGTAACCGAGATAGGCTTGACAACACCTGATTTAGGGTTCCTCTCGTTTTATTTGTGTTTCGCTAATGGTTCGGGCTTCTGGTTCTGGTTTTGATAGGTACTCGCTCAGTATGGTTCTAACAGTTTCAGGTATAGAGTCAAGAAGTCTCTTTTTGCGTTGTTCTTCGAGTGCATCTTTCATTTCTTTAGTAAGAGAAACCATTATCTTCTCCATCACGGTCTAACCACCTACCATTGTATATCTATAGATATACCAAATAAGGATATTGGTAGATATATATCGATAGGTATTGGAATCATGCCGTGATCAAAATCAACTAAGCATTTTCTCCACGGCTGCCCGTTTCTCTGTAGATAGGCAGACGCATTTTGGATAAGCACCATCCATTTGTTCTCCTTTTACCTGGGTTGCCATGCTTTTTTCCAAGGTGGACTTTCAGGTAGGCTTTGCTAGGTCAATGTTCCCCACAAAATGGACACTTCAACAATTGTCAGGATCACTGTTTTGTTTTCTGAGAACTGTTCTAGCGATTGCTTGTTGATCCTGTGGCCTCGAGGAAAGCCAGTCCTCATTACGTTCGTGTTCTCTTCGCGGCAGTCTTAATGAGTCCAGCAACGTATCGGGAAACGGTGTGGGTACATCAGTCTCTAACCCGACTACGGCGACGTAATCGTCTAGAGGACCCAGACACATTGACCTTCTTCGATCGTTTCCTCAAGTTGATGATTTGCGCGGAAACCCTTTTCATATTAGGTGGCGAACCTCTTCGTTCGACTATTTCCGAACGTGCCATAAATCGACAGCCTCATGCGTAGCGACTTCGTCTAAGGGCCGTCGTCCGTTCGTTCAGTAATTGTGTGTGTGGGTATGCTGGTGCGAGCAACCGAATTTGAACTCGAGTACATCTGTGTGTGTGGTACGCATGGTGCGAGCAGTCAAATTTGAACCGTCGTTTTTTGGTGTGTGTGGGCCTAGTGATGCGGGCGAGCAAATCTGAACCGTCACGGTCCGACTCATGTGAAGATAGGAGTTTATTGCGGCGTTGTCTCTTTCGCCCCATTCCAAACCCAGTTACACGTGCAGTCTTTCTCGATGCAACGTTTTCTTACCGGAGAGCTATTTGCGAAATGGTTGATGACAGGGTGCCCGCAGTTCTTGCACGTGGCATATTCGAGAGTTTGGGTTTGTACGGTGGTCTGAGGAGACATGACGGATGAGCTTGCAGAGGTGTTTAATGAATTCGCACAACATCTTCAATATAATTCGGCCGAAGAAATCCCTCACGATTTACAAATTGGTTTATTCTTGGACGGCTGTGTCAACTGGAAAACCAGACCAAGGAGCGTGAGGTATTGTTGTTACTTGTCTGCGCTGCGGAGTAGTTCGATTGAATTCTTGGGGTGGCATTGGTCGAGGGGTGCGCACAAATATGGAAAACGGTAAACGTCCCTGAATACTCTTATCAGTAACACGGATACCATTGAACTCGGCGATGGTATGGTATACATTCTCGACGAAGGCAGCGCCTTTGACGCTCCTATCGAAAAGATTTGGACTTATCTCAAGTCAGATGATCATCGGCACGATAGCCTGAAGATGATAAGCAGGGAGATGGCGAGCAGCAATGCTGTTGTCATCACGGTTGAAAGGAACCTTATGGGAAAAACGGTACGTAGTAAGATAAAGAACACATTGTATCCTCCATTCGGTTTCGTACAGGAACACCTCGAAGGGCCCACCGCGGGCTCAAGGGCTTTCGTCTATTACATACCAAAAGGCAACAAGACGGGAGTAAGCGTAGTCGGAGACTATGTCGTTAGCGGAGCCGATGAGAAAACAACAAAAGACGCGATCATGGCTCAACTACAAGTGTCGTTCGACGAAGACAACGCAAACCTGAAGAACATGAAATAAACCTACTCGCCTACCCATCGTCAACCGAGAATTAGCTTCACTCGAGTGCCACACGCAATCGAACGAGGACCCCGTTCAGTGTCGTCTGTAAGGCTGTCCCGTGAACGTGAAGGTTTTGAATAGCTCGTACACCTTGTCGGGGATCCCTTCGACGACGTTGAGGCCTATGGCTCGGGCTACGTCGAGTGTTATCGGTGTTGCGTGGGACATGTAGCCGCGGGCGAGGAAATCTGCGACGCGTTCCGCTTGTTCCTTGTCCATCTTTCCTTCCAAGAGCCACATAACAAATGCTTTAGCGTTCTCTATTTCGAGGTTGGCGACCTCTGACATTATGACCATTCTGTCGGTTATGTTTTGAATCGGTTTTGTTTTCGCTAGGGTGGTTATTGAGCCGGCTGGGTACATTCCGTCGGGTGTTGGAATCTGGGGGTCCACGGGCCCAAGAACGCTGTACTTCTCCATGCGAATTTCGCCAGCGGCCAGAGTCATTAGGGAGCCTCCGGACATAGCGTAGAATGGTACCATGACGGTGACTTTGGCTGGATGGAATTTAATCGCCATGGCCATCATTTGAGCGGCCAGAGCGTAGCCTCCGGGGGTGTGGATGATGAAATCCACGGGGGTGTCCGGTGGAATCTTACGCATCTTCTGAAGAACTGTCTCAGTATCCTCAATACCAATCTCTGGGTCTCCCCCCGGCTCGGTCCAAAGCTCCTTCTTGTGAATCATCGTGAGAACTTTGGTTCCACGCTCCTTCTCGAGGTCCTCGATGATTCTTTGGCGCCAAGCTAGGATTCCTGCTTTGGTGGTAGGCCGTTTGAATTCTGTCGGGTTTTCCCTGGGGCTTAGCGCTCCTTCCGCTTCCTCAGAGGATTCGGTTTTCTCTTCTTCCTCAACTTCGAATCCTTGTTTTCCGCTCGCTGGGTTAATTTTGTGAAGCGCATACAGGAGTGCGCCTGAGTTGATGGCGGTTATCGCGAGTAGCCCTAGTCCGAGGAAAAGCTCCGCGTCATCCATTCTAGATCCCTTACTCCTTTACTGATATTGTTTGCCTGGCCTTTGTCCGCCTGTGAATTCGATGGTTTCGAAGAGTTGGTGAACTTTCTCAGGCACACCTTCCACAACATTCAACCCGATAGCACGCGCCACATCCAACGTGATCGGTGTACTACTCGACATAAACCCGCCAACCAGGAAATTGGCCACCTGTGTCGCTTGCTCTTCGTTCATATGATCGATCAAGAGCCATTTCACGAACTCCCTTGCATTTTCCTCCTCCATGCGCGCAGACTCGGCGAGGAGGATTGTTCGATCGGAGATGGTTTCGATTGGTTTACGCTTCAGAATACCCATAACCAAGGTCGCTGGCATATCATCGATAAGCGGCTCTAGGGGCGCTAGGATGCTGCATTTCTCCATCATGATTTCGTCCGCGGCCAAGACAACGTATGTGCCGTCGGACATGGCGTAGAACGGAACCATAACCGTCACTTTCCCCTTATGATACCTTAACGCCATAGAGATTAGATCGGCAGCAAAAGTAAGACCGCCTTCCGTGTGGACGATGAAGTCTATCGGTTTATCCGGCGGAGTCTCCCGTACTTGCTGGAGGATTAGTTCAGAATCCTCAAACCCGATCTCGGGTTCATCATCGCTAGCGCTCCAAGGCTCCTTTCGGTGGATAAGGGTTAGAACCCTCGACCCACGTTCCTCTTCCAACTCATGAACCAGCTGAGCCCTCCGAGCGAGTATCGCTTCTTTTGAAGTGGCTTTGTCAGTTTCACCTTCAGCCTCATCCTCGTCTTCTTCATCACCGCCCCCTGTTGCAGGGGTGGGTGTCTGGGGGATCTGCCAGAAACGGTGAATCACAAAGAGATTCGTCAACGAACTAAGTGAAGCTACGACGACTATCGCTACCGCAAGCAGGAGATCCAACTCTTGCATCATGCTTCCCCTGTAATCGCGTCACAAAATCTAGGTGAATGTAGTAGTTGGAGTCTAAAGGTTTTCGTGTATTGAGGGAGGATTAGTTCTTGCGTGAGAACCGCGACCATCTGATGGTGCACACACACAAACGGGGGTTCAAATTTGGGTGCTCGCTTTGAGTATCTCAACTAACTTTTCGATCTCTGAATCTTCGAACACGTAATCCCAGTATTTGGAAAGTAGTCTACGAGTGCGAGCTGTCAGTGCTCTAGAAATGACGACCATCTTGACTTGAGGATAATTGGATCTGAGGGCCCTAATGTCGTAGTTTAACCAACCCACGGAAGACTCCTTTGATAGATCTCCTCTAGCCTCAACGAAGTATTGCGGATTCTTCGAAGATGGAATAGCGAAGTCAGGTCTGAAAGGCCCGTGAATCTTAGGGTGTCGTTCAAACGTTACTTGTCTGCTGTTGAGTTCATTTGCAACACGCACTTCATACGTTGAATCAGCTGCTCGGAATTCGGAGATGTTTATGTTGGGTTGGTTTGACGCTTTCTCAAATTCAAATGGTCTAAACTTTGACAATTTCTTATCGAAATCGAAGAGCTGCACCACGTAAACCACTGAAAATACCATGACAAGAGCGAAATACCATCCCGCAACCTCACCGATTGCATGTTGGTTAACCACGATACCAGGGAATCCTACCGAAAGCGCTGATAATCCAAAGCTAATCATCCAAGCCACAAAGAGATACTCTCTTCGATCTAGGAGTGTGTCCAAACGCGTTTCATCGGATCTTAGTCTGCTCCACTTGTTGACTAGTTCTTCCATGCTTGCGTATACTTCAGGTGTCATTGCTGCTGTACTCCTCTTTACGCCGCGAACTTTTCCTAGCGCACGTTCGAGAGAATCTATGAATTCAATGCGATTCTGCAGCCTGAATTCAGTGAATCTCTCTTCATACTTGGGACGCATTACTTTGTCCATGAAAACTGGAATAGCTAAGCCTAGAGTGAGCGCTGCACCAGCCAACAGTTCGAAAAACGGCAAGTCAGAATGGATCTCTTCGATTGATAGCCTCAAATGTGCCATAAAACATTGACGATTGCTGGATAGGACAATTCAAGCATGGGGTCCGTTGGTGGGGCGAGCGACGACGAGTGGAATCTCGTCAAGAGTCAAATTCGCCTACCAAGTGGCTTCTGTTCACGCTGTGGCTGTCCAATAGATGTTAAGTCTGCTATGCAATTGCACGAGGAAGAGTCGAAGACTGATGATGTAATGGATTGGCTCGTAGACGACCCAGAGTTCAGGCAACTCTTACGATCCAAGCTAAGAGCGATGGCGATGACAATGGCTACTTGAAAATGTCGCCTTTTACATACTCTCTATCTAAGCGCAAGTAATCGCGAACATGTCAAGTTTCGTTTCAGTCGACTCTCCCATGGGAATCACTCAATCCACCAAGGCATATATCTGGATACATCTATTCTCTAACTGCTTGAAAGAACATGCTGCCTGAAAGGTATCTGAAACTATACCGTTTCCTGAGAGCAGCGAATGCCCCAGCAGATCTTACATCTCTTCCATCAAGAATCGTCTTTCAGAAGCGAGTCTATTTTGCCCAGGCTTTTGGCATAGATCTAGGTTACCATTTTGGTTGGTACGTTTTTGGCCCGTATTCAAATGAGTTAACAAAGGATGCGTACGGTCTACTAGGATTGGAATCGCGCCTTGAAGGAGCTCAGCCCAAGGATATGCCAGCTGAAATGAAGAAACTCAATGAATTCTTCGCCAAAGTCAAGATGCCGGAATCGAAAAAGGGCGAACGCTATTGGCTTGAATTGCTTAGCTCCTTGCATTTCTTGACTGCTTACGCTGCTCCGCCCATAAAGACAAAAGATGAATGCATTGCCAAAATCAAACTCATAAAACCAAATAGATTTTCTGAAGAAGATATGGAACTTGCTTGGCAGCTCTTAGAGGAGTACCGTCTCATCGCTTCATAGCGTGACGGCGCGTGACCACTGATCTAAGCTCACGCTTACCATTTACCAAGTACATTTACGATAGCGTTCACGGAAGCATAGGCATTACGGAAACCGAACTTAAGCTGATTGACACACCCGTTTTTCAGCGGCTCCGTCGGATCAAGCAGCTTGGAGTTGCCGATCTAATCTATCCCGGAGCGACGCACTCGCGCTTTGCCCATTCGATCGGCGCTATGTTTGTCATGAACGAGTATCTAGAAAACGTGACAAAAGATGGCAACCCCATAGCTCAGAATGCGGATGAGAAGCAAAAACTGAGACTTGCAGCGTTACTTCATGATGTCGGACACTATCCGTTCTCTCACTCGCTCGAAACGCCCATAAAAGAACAGTTCAAGTGTTGCGACCACGAGGAGCACGGCAGGAATATCATTAAGTCGGTTCTTGGTGATCGCTTTGAAAACTATCGGCCACAAGAAATAATCGATATTTTGGAAAAGCATGTCCCTAATGACGTATTCAGTCTTCTTATCTCATCAGACTTTGACGTAGACAAGTTAGACTATCTAATGAGAGATGCATACAACACTGGAGTTGCATACGGGAATGTCGATGCAGATAGACTTCTGAGGGTGATGAAATTTGACTCAGAGGGAAATATTGTCTTCGAAAAACCCGGGCCAGTCATCGAGAACTTCGTATTTGCTCGCTACCATATGTTCCAAGCCGTCTACTATCACCATGCAATTGTTGCTTTCAATTTGCTTATTGAAAAGATCTACGAACTGTTGGTCAATGAGAAAGCTATACCCCATCCTCGCGACATCCTGCAGTCCAATGATGAATCACAACTAGCAGCCTTTGACGATGACTATGTGTGGCAATCAATGCGCGCGCGCTCCATGAAGAAAGACGGTGGTTTTCTTTCCGAGCTGGCCAGAATGGTTCTGACAAGAGATCCGTTGGCTCTTGCTGTACATGAATTCCATCCTGCCGAGGAAGAAACGAAACCTACCGGATACAACAAAATTAACATTGTAAAAAGCTATCCGGACACTAGGAAGACTCTCGCTGCCAAGGCCGACCTTCCTGAAGAATGGCTGTTTCC
Source organism: Bathyarchaeia archaeon (assembly GCA_049521055.1). Taxonomy (GTDB): domain Archaea; phylum Thermoproteota; class Bathyarchaeia; order 40CM-2-53-6; family 40CM-2-53-6; genus FEN-987. Next base: position 22,959 of record JBEKPE010000010.1, on the reverse strand, counting down.
ATGGCTAGCGCCTAAAGTTATCTCGCTTCTCCCAGATGAGTCCCCAGTTCTGATTAGAAGAGGTGATCAATTGGTTTCCATTGAAGATGATTCTTCATCAATCTTCAAGAAAATAGGTGGCTACTCATTCTATGATGCACGACTCTATTCCAGGTCAGACATGCAAGAAAGGCTGAAGAAAGCCTATTCCACCTACAATCCACTCTAATTCGGTAATTGGCCTTGAATCAATTGGACCAAGCGCATATGTCAGCTATCACGTGTTGCCTGCTCACCATTGCAACGATTCTAGACGACGACTCGTTTTTCCCACCTTTCTAGAAGTTCAAAAGTCTTTTCAATTGCCAGTTTTGCTAACTCTTCCAATCCTTCTCCGCCAGAAGGCCTACGTATTCCCAGCGATTCCACGGCGTCATTAAAGCTCTCTAGCGTCTTTTCGAAAGGATCGAAGTGGGAGCAGAAATTGCGTAACGTTCTCAGTTTCCTGACAAGGCTGGCTTCATCTGGTTTAACTAGGCCTATCTTTACAGCCTGACGCAGAAGAAACGAATCAGAATCACGAAGTTCCCTGAACATTTTTTTCGTTACCCTTCTTAAGGGCGTCATATTGCTCGGGGTAAGGATACATCTCGCGTGTTTTTCGACTGTAGGAGTAAACGAAGTCCACTGAGGAATGCCTGTACTGATGCCCGTCAGGGCCGACCCAGTCTATATCTTTGCGACCCCATAGCGTTCGCCAGATAAAAGCATCCAATGCCAACAGACAATACAGAACTGTGGCTCGATGCAACTTGTGCTCAAATGAAAGCGTTGCATACTCCAGAGAACGCTCAGAGCTGTGAAATTCGAGTGCCTTCAGATTGCTTTCTAGGTAAGTTATGATCGTCTTCTTTTGTCCGTCCACAATAGAGCGCTGTTGCGGATAGACATCAATGCAAATTCCAGCTTTGATTATTTGCAAAGCAGGAACATACCGTCCGAATGACATACCGGCGTTCTGGTTAGATCCGAAAATCTTTCGGATGGCAGTCTTTTGAATCACTGAACCAACGATTGAGTCGAAGTACAGGTTCATCCTCTTGTCTTCAGATATCACGCTAGTGTCCACAAGCTCCACCTCTATTCCGAGCTGTTTGGCGTGTTCTAGAAGTTGAAGGGTACGTTGTAAGTTGCCTTCGACATCTAGGAGTGAGTCGTATACAAAGCGTAACTTGGTCGATTCCATCAGATCTCTAAACTCCGTGGATTGTTCTCGCACTGGCATTATCTCCAAAATGCTATGAAATGCGCGGCGATTGGCTTGTTGCTAAGCAAGGGCCCCCATTGCATGAAGCAACGATCCCAAAACCCCGAAATCCCCCACATTAAACCGCCCGCCGCTCGCCGCCGCCCTGATCCATGATTTTCCCAAATTGGAAGTATGATGTCCCCAACTGAAATAGCATGCGCGACGTTAGTGTAGTTTTCAGTTTGATTGTGAGCGGTGTTTCCCGGATTTTCGCACTTTCGTTCCAAAACGCCTGACGATCGTCATTCAAACTAGCAGAAGAGAAAATGCCGAAAACATCTTCAGAACGCCGCGGCGTTTCCGAATTCTCTTTCACATATTCCAAATTGGGAACAGGCGCACGTCACGGGCGACGGGCAGGGTAGGAATTTGGGAGTAGGCCTCTTTTGCGTTTCATATTCAAGCATGGTGTTTTAATCGGAAACAATTGATACTGAAATTACGCGCAGTCGAAATCTACGATGCTAGCGGCTTACGATTAATGTTATTGCGCATGAACTGTTGAAATGCGTCTCTACGTTGGTCGTCTTCCAATTCGACGGACCAAAAATGGCAGGGAATCGCGTGCGAGTCAAAAGGGAGCGTCGTTCCTTCCCTAGCGCGGCTTATCCTAGGAGCCTGAAGTCATCTCTCAACTCTTGTAATTACTAATATGAGCAGTATGGTTGTGGCAATTACGAGGAGAACTAGTAGGATTCGGTTTCTCTCCCATATCACGAATTTCGCGTTGAGTCGCGTGAAGGGATCGCGTGACTTCAGCATTCGAAAGAGTATGATGGCCTCTTCTCTATTGAATACTCCGTTGTCTACCCGAATCTCACCAGTTGTGCTCTTTTCGAATCGATGGTGCCCGACCCAAAAGGGATTGGGGTACTTGCTGTTTACCCATAGGTCAAATTCGTCTTGCAGTGACAACGTACTTGCGCCTACGTGATCTGGACGGTAATGTAGTAGAGTTTTACAACGCCGCTTGTTGCGACGAGCACGCCAAAGTTGAGATTGCCGTCTGATGTAGTCCAGTAGTAGACCTCGGACACGTTGTACTTTTGGCAATAATTGGTGATGAAATGGTTGACCGTGGCGTTGATGGAGGTCCACTGTGTTTCGTCTGTGTAGGTGATGTTGGCGATTCGGATTTCGACGTTGGCGTTGATCTGGCTTGGATTGATTAGGGGATATCCCTTGTCGGTGAATAACGAGTCAAGCTTGTTTACACGGTCCGCAGAACCAAGTATGAGGGGAGTTCCGCCGGAGATCGCGGAGTATGCTTGCGATGAATCCGCGCCAACCGCAACTTTGGCGCCGGTCGTGGCGTCGACCACTGCAATAAACGCCATTTTCGTGATTACAGCGTTCTCGACTTGAGTGTTGATGTAGACGGGGATGAAGTAGTAGAGGTGGTTACCGATCAGATACAGCAGTATGTTGCCGAGCCGATAGTTCGGCAGCAGGGTTAGCTGTGTCCGCACGTAATCGTCTGTCTCAACCGCTTGCAGGGCGGCAGACGGCCCGATTAGTTGAGTCGTCGAGTTGGATATTCTGTAAAGATTCAACCTGCCAAGTTGGTCGCTTCCGTATGCTATGAACATCCCTGCGAGGTTCTTGCCGGGGGATGATTGATACTCTACCAGCTGTAGTCCTACGAAGTCTGTTCGGTTTCCGAAGGTTTCAAGGACGTAAAGGACTTCTGTGGATGCTGGCCGCTCGTAGAAATCAGATCCCGATCGCCAAATGAACGGGTCGCTCACGTGATACTGGAAAGCCACGTCCAGTTGTCCGGGGTTAGTGGAGGTTCCAAGTAGATCCTCAGGGTAACGCAGTTGACTAACGAGCCAGTTCGGCGGCGCTTTCCAGGAGGAGTAGTATTGTCTGTAGAAGTCGACCAGGAAGCCGTCTGGTTTCGCAACGACGTAGGGATACATTTGGCCGTTCTCCATATCAACAAGAACCACGCCGAAGAATCGGAGGTAGTTACTCCCGGAGAATCCGGATTGGATCGGGTAGTTCGTATAGACTTGCACGCAGTAATAGATGCGGCTACCGTCTGTGACGAGGTAGCTTGCGCTGTCCGTAGTTAACCCACTGATCAGGATATCTTGAACCCTCTGGTAAACATCGCGATTGTGCAGCATCATAATACTATCCTGGGGAGGGCTGAAGGCGAAGCCGACTTGGCCTTCTTTCACGAGGAACCACAACATCCGTTGCCAGCCCGAGAGTGTATAGTCAGGAGCGCCTGTATAGGAGGCATTTCCGATCTCATCGAATCCTTTGACGTGAACGTAGACATCGTCAGATAATGCCTCGCCATAGTAGATCAAAGGCTCCTGTTTGACACCGAAGGCGTCCTGTACTGATGTGTAGTCGCCCGTGTGGCTGTCGATTACAATGATTCTGGCTGCATGAGTGTAGATCAAGTGATGGCTAATCCAGTCGCTGGTTGGATAGTTGATTGTTGTGGGGGCAGCCCAGTACTCGTGGCCGTTAAGGTAGATTATCTGCGAAGCGCTGAGCTGCATCCAATTGACGCCTATCTGGTTTATCATCTTCGTGTACGATGCGTCGTGATCCCACTGCCGTACGAGCGAGACGATTGTGCTAGTGTTCCCTGAGGGAAGACTTGCGAGGGGCTCAGTTGTGATGTTCTGGATACCTGCCGCCCATCGCGTTACGTCGATTTCCTTATTCGTCATAGGATTCCATTCATAGCTGGTCCAGTTGTTGTTCCAGTTGAGCGAGTAGCCTGTGACGAATCCTATGTTCACGATGAGTGTGCCGAGTAAGAGCACGGTGACGAGGTATAGGATCCACCGTTTGCGTTGTGCCATGCCGATTGTTCGTCTAATGAATCCGAAATGGAAAGATGCTGCGATAACCAGGAAGCTGACGAAGATTGTGACGGCGATTAGATAATCGTTGGGTGTCGCAATATTCATTGCCCAATAGGGTGCGCCCGCGATCGCTACAAGCACAATTAGGGCGAGAATGAGGAATAGGTCTCTCGACCACGCATTCGTCTTGAGTCGAGTGAAGTCGCGGATGAACATCAAAATAAGTCTGAGGGTTGCTACGAGGACGATTGCAGCTACGATTTCGTAGATGAGGTGGTACTGAACCTCCATTGTGGGCATCAACGCCACAAGCTCGGCTCCGGAAGCAGGAGACAATGGGAGTTGAAACACCCTCAGGACCTGGCCCCAGTTGCCCATCCCACTCTGAAGCATCGTGATCACAATCGTAAAATTACCAAGGCCCGGGATCCCATTCGCTGATGCGATCATCACGAAGGCAACAGCCCACTTGATCACCTGCCAAAGCAGCCATGCAACTTTGCCAGGGCCCAGCGAGACGGTCTTCTCTTCACCTCTGGCACGCGCGAATGTTCCTCCAAGTGCTGAAAGTGCTTCGAAGAGGTGGCTTCTCCTTGGTATTGGATTGATGAAGAGAACCGCGAGAACACCGGCGACGATGAAGGTGTTATTGTGATAGAAGTTAATCGTGAACCAGTTGAGGCCTGCCTTAGAAGCGTACATGGACTGGAGAACGATCCAGTTCAAGTAAACCGACAACCCAGATACCATCACGCCCACGAAAACTAGGGCTACAATGCTCCAGCCAATGAACCCGAAGAGACGCGGAGGCGGCGTAGATCTTTCCATAAACGCAGACCGCAATTAGAATTAGCAAAACACGGCTATATCAACTTGAACGCATTACTTGACAACCAGGGGGAGATTGAATTGTTCACGAAAATAACTCGGAGCTTGGAGCATGTGATGCACGTTCATCGGTAGTCAGGGTTACGGTTTCCCCTTCCGCCTGTTCGATCTTGCTTCTGTCGTCCTCCTTGATACCCAGAACTTTGGTGTAGAAGTTGACGGATCTCTCTAGGTCCTTCACTCTGATGCCTGCTGCCGTCAAGCATCGGTACTCTCTCGACTCCTCTATCTGGTAGTGCGCGCACACATGCAAAGTTACTCACGAACGGCCGGTTCGACTAAGCTCTCCACAGATATTCACGCAAGGTTCCCACACGAGACCCGAAAACCTGCTTGAGAAGCACACAGGATTAATTTCATGTCAGTCATGGCTAGCGAGACTAATGCGAATACGAACCGATTTAAAGCGCGGCTTCTCCTAGGAGGCTGATTGCTTATGAAAGTCGGGTTTTTCCTTCCGCAGATCGGGCCCGCTGCTAATGTTGATTCGATTGTTAAGGTTGCGAAGCGGGCTGAGGAGTTGAAGTATGATAGCGTTTGGGTGACGGATCGATTGCTCTACCCTACGAATCCTCAGACATCATACTTTGGCGGTCCGCTACCAGACCCCTACAAACGTGTTTTCGACCCCTTGGAAACGCTGACGTTCGCCGCTGCGCATACGAGCCGAGTGACGTTAGGAACGAGCGTGTTGGACATCCCCTTCTACAATCCAGTGACCCTAGCCCGTCGATTAACCACACTGGATGTTTTGTCCCGTGGCAGGCTGAGAGTTGGGTTCGGGCTCGGTTGGTCGAAAGATGAATATGACGCCACAGGAGCGAATATGAAAACACGCGGCAAACGCGCAGACGAATTCATCGGCATGCTTCTTGCAATATGGACCACGGACCCCGCAGAGTTTCACGGCAAATACTTCCAACTTCCAAAATCCATGATCCAACCGAAACCAGTCCAGAAACCTCACCCTCCAATTTACCTAGCCGCATTCTCCCCAGGCGCAATGAAACGAACGGCCAAGCTGGCTGACGGATGGATGCCGGTCGGCATGATAATTGAGCAACTCAAATCGACTTCAACTCAGCTCCGAAGCATGGTGAAAGAGATGGGACGCGATCCAGCTAATGTGAAGGTTATCGCTCGATACAACTTCGCCGTTACTCCCCAACCACAGGGCAAGGATAGAGCGTTCTTCTCAGGAACGCTAGCACAGATCAAGGAGGACGTGGCAGCAATCAAAGCATATGGGCCCGACGAGCTAATTCTAGACCCTACATTCTCACCAGACACGCATACCGAGCAGGACTTCCTCCGAAACATGGAAGAAATCCGCAAAATACTCTAAACCAACCTCCCTGCCTTCCGTCAATTGTGTGTGTGGGATCAATGGTGCGCACACACACGAAAACTACAAATCTGCTAGACTAGAGGACGCTGATGTGTTCTGATTGCCAAGGATGCCATTAATCGAAGACTTGACTAAGGGACCGGTTCCTCCGGGGTCAAATATTCTCGTTGAATTTGACCCGGCCTCGCAGTGGCTTAACGCTTCGCTAACAATTGCAGCCGGCTGGGTGAATGATGGAGGCAGCGTTAGCTACGTTGTCGACTCCCAATCGCCGGACGACATTCGTTCGCAACTTCGAAGACTGGGCCTTGCTGTTGAGGAACTCGAACGGACCGATCGGTTATGGATTACGGATCTATACAGCGCGTCCATAGGGCAGAAATCCAAAGAAAGGTTCGCCGTTGAATCGTTGAAGGTCGCGGACCTAAGCATCTACATAGGAAGGGAAGCGATGAGTGACTCACCCGCCCCGGAATTTCTCGTAATAGCCGATAACAATTCAATCCTCGATAGATTTAACGCCGAGAGGAATTGGGTGGAAATGTTCCTAACGAGACCCATTCCGATGGCAAAGCCGAGACAAATGACCCAACTAATAGGGTTCATGGCCGGAGTTCATAGCCCTTGGGCGTACAAACAACTCGAGGCTGCGGTTGATGGTATCGTCGATTTCAAGGTTGATGAGGTAAACGGAGAACGCAGAACATTCATTGGGATCCGAAACATGCGGAATGTTTCTTTCGATTCGCGATGGCACTCATTGAAGATCGGAGAAAACTTCGAAGTTACTCTGGAGAAATAGAGAAGCGAAAGCTACCTTTTCTAAGCCTCTTCGGTTTGGGAAACTGACTGTGTTTTTGTGTGTGTGGGATCAATGGTGCGCACACACACTAAATCAAAACCCGAACGACGGTTCAACTCACAGATATCTTCGTAATCATGGTGAAGGAAAAAAGGGGGCGGCGTGGACTGCGTAGCTGCAAGCTTACTTCTTTTGCAGTCCTTTCTGAAGGTCGCTTAGTTCCATTAGTGGTGTAAAGTCTAGTTTGCAGTTGAAGGTCATCCAGAGTGGTTCGCCGATCCCTGCTATCATGTCGGCGCTTGGTATGTTGACGACCATGTAGATGCCCCTTTCGCCTTCAATTGGCGCGAAGTAGACGGCTTCCGGTTTGATCTGGTTGAGGACGCCTTCTAGTTTCTTTGGAAAGTTGGGATCTTGCAGCATTCTGTTTCCGGATTCTGTTGGCATGTGTAACCGTATTAGGAATTTCATTCAATTTCACCTCCGTTATCTACGAGATCTCGTTCGTAACGCTCGGAAATCACGGATCTAAGTTTACTCCGCGATTCCACCCGAAAAAGTCGTCCTCGATAGAACAATTTCCCAGTTAAGCGGCTTGAACACGATCTTGAGCGAACAAACGCTGCATTCCCTATTATGTCTTCTGAGTTCCTTTACGGCTGGCTTTTCCGCAGGCGCCGATGTGTGTGGCTCTAGTGGTTCGTACACACAACTGAACTACGAAGATGTTTCGTAGCAAGGTTGGTTCCAAAGCTAAAGTATGATAAACTCGACAAGGAATGATCGATAGAAGTCAAGATTAGCGGGTGATTACTAGTGGAGACAAGGCCAAAGGTTGGTGACACGGCACCTGATTTCGAAGGCCAAACGTCCAAAGACACACGTGTTCGTCTGAAAGATTACGTTGGAAATAGGAATGTGGTGCTTTACTTCTACCCGAAGGATGATACCAAAGGTTGCACATTGGAAGCCTGCAGTTTCAGAGACAAGCTCCAATCGATAGCAGCTCTCTGGACAGAGGTTGTAGGCGTTAGCGTGGACACCGTTGAATCTCACAAAAAGTTCACCGAGAAGAACAGTCTGAACTTCCCGTTGATCAGCGACCATGACAAGCAGATTTCGAAGACCTACGGAGTCTTAAGTGAAGACGGTTCGCGTGCACAAAGAATGACTTTCATAATCGACAAGGACGGCAAGATTGCCAAGATCTTCACGGACGTCGACATCACAAAACACTCGCATGAAGTCATCACTGCACTTAAACAACTTCCACTCAAGAAGACGAACTGAAGAAAAATCACAATGCATCCGTGAACCTCTCCATCGTCCGACTATGTGTGTGTGGGATCAATAGTGCGCACACACACTTTTTCTAACGGCCCCGGAGCGCACTGAGGGCACGCTTCCAATATACCGAGAGACGCGTCATGCCAAATGCGCTATAGAGCGCGGGCTTGCCCGGAGACTTCGGGGCCACCTATCTCTCACATGTTTTTTGCTTTGCGACTCAGAAACAATAAATGCTGAAGTCCGCGACTAACCCAGGTGCTTGCCAGAATCGCATACCAAAGATAGAATCGCAGTGGAGTGCCTTGGATCATCCAAGACCAAAAGATTGGAAGAGCGGATAACCCAAACAAGCCAGCGGACACAAACTGCGTATTACGGAGCCACGTATACCCACCAATTAATTCCGGCTCGATCACTTCGTCTTTCTTCGTCAACATCTGTGCAAACAACCCCAAAATTCCAGTCAAGCCGGTCAAGTCGAGAGCGTAAATCTGAGATGTGAATGCAAGCATAACGTGGTTTGCGGCCGCCGGGCCGAAACTGATGAGACTAAGCAGGTAGGGCTCGATCGAAACGAAGAAGAGCAAGATGATATTCAGCCACATCATCATCCCCGTCTCGAAGCGCTCTCGCGGCCAGGCAGTTACCATACCAGTGTATCTGAGCCAAACAGAAATCAAAATGAAGAAACTAAAACCGAATCCGAAAATGTCAGCCACAACGTCACTTGGATTGACGGCCGGTCGGCTCAGCAACGACAACGATCCAATCGAGAGAGCCAGGCCGAATATCAAATCAGAGAGGGATTCGATTCTAGGTTTCGGAATTCGTACACTGAACGTCAATCACCCGCGTAATAGTCAAGCGAGTTAAGAGTGAATTTTTGCTAATAAGTTCCTTTTTCCCGACCAAACGAGCCGGACAATCAGTCTGGTCAGCCAGCGAAGGAAGCAAGAGGATGTTTAGTAGAAAGTGTGTGTGGATCGAATGGTGCGCACACACACAAAACGAAGGTAAGAATGGGCAAACCGCCTATTCTTCGATCGTGACTTCGAGATTATTTGCGACCCTGAGTGGGTGCCAGTGTCCGTCGTAGTCTACCCCTCTCATACTCCTTATCCTCATGAGATTTCTTGAAGGGTTACTCCCTTCATCGAGTTTGACATCAATGATGCCTTCTACGGCGGCTTCAAGGTTCCTGTATACCCAATTGCTGTGAAGATCGCTAATCAGAGCCGTGATTATCGTCGATTGCGTCATCGGGCTACTGGCGAGAGGTCTAGCGAGAGTGTACTCGACCCACGCCTTCTCATCGTTAAACCTGCCCACGTTTGAGTAGTTATCAATTATTCTCAAGTATTCGGGTTGGGGCGGGCTTTCCATGACAGACTTCATGCCAATGCTAAGGTCGGCCACCTTCAACGAATCTACGTTCAACTTTTCTTTGGATTTCCTGCCTAAAGTGCACGTGTACCAATCCCAGATTCTTAGCTTATCATTCTGTTCGAGTGCCTCGACGTCGATTCCAAGTCGTTTAAGATTAGAGCGTACCTGGACCGGTGGTTGACCGGTTACAGAGCAACTGGTAACCCCGCCTGATTTTATCCATCCCGCCGTGATCGTTAGGAAGATATTGTACCACACTGATGCAGGATCAAACTCTACCAGTAGGTTATATCCGGCAGGTATAGGCCCCTTAGTCAAATCCTCGACTAACGGAATACGAGGCAAAGTGCACGCACGAGAAGTGTTCAGCGAAGCTAGAAGTTGTAGTTTTCGGAGTGTGTGTGCGCACCAGCTGACCCACACACACGAAAACGATTGATCTCCTTGGTCTTCATGAATGACGGTTAGAGATGGAAAGGGGGTTAGTCCAGAACCATCTTTACAGACGTGGGTTCGATTTTGAGTATGATTCTGTTCCTATCGTTCCATGGGTAGTCTTTGCCGAGATATTTTCTGGCCAAGCGATTGATGTGGTCTAATGCGCCTTGCTGCGTTTGTTCGATAACTTTTCCTCTTATGAACAAATGTCTGTAGGGATTCTTCTCTTGGGTCATGCTAATCGCCACTCTTGGATCTCTTGAAATATTCTTCTGTTTGGTCCTTCCAGGAACAGTGTTTACCAAAAGCATGTCTCCATCGCGATCGATCCACACGGGAGATACGTGCGGAGAACCATCAGGCATCGACGTAGCCAAGTACGCAAAATTCTTTCCCTCAATTATTTCGATCGCTTCTGGGTTGAATATCATACCCTGTCTCTCTGTCGAACGCTACTAACCTCTAGGATAAGGGAATCTCTTAAGGCATGACCAGGTGGTAACGTAGAAGACACTCATTCACTTTCTCGTGTCACCTAGCGAGATATCGTACGTGACAAAATAGTTTCGGCCAATAAGAGCATTGGCTCCGAAACTTACTCTCAAACTATGCTACGTTTAATCTTGAATTTGAATGCAAGATCCGGAGTCAACCCAGAGAGAGACCCGGTGAAAAACCCAGTCTTCTCCTGATGTCTGGCTCATGATCCACTCAATCAAGTTGGCGCGGGACGCAATTGTGCCCTCATGCCATGTCTCGTTGCTTCCATCTTGATCTTGTCCTGATCATCTACTCCCACACCTGATGGTCTGCTGCTATACTTGTCAACGTAGCAAATCTCCTCCAACGGCTTTCTTTGCTTCTCGATACTATACGCAGGCACACCTATGGGCAACAACGAAATCACGCGAATCCTTTCAGGTATGTCCAGAACCTTCTTGATTCTGTGCTCGACTGATTTCCTATCGTTCGTAGGACTCAATATCCCGACCCAATAGGTCGCTAACCCCAGGCTATGTGCTGCCAGAGCCATGTTCTGAGTCGCTACAGCACCGTCTTCAACGAAGTGGTATTGATCTTTCTCGGGATCCACACAGGTTGCGATGATTACGTGCGCTCCTTCTATTCCTGCATGCGCAGCCATAGTTTCCTTCACTATCTCGACGACCTCCTGCTTCAATTTGCTATCAGTTACGGTAATGAATTCCCATGGCTGACTATTCGCATACGACGGAGCCCAACGACCCGCCTCCAAAATGGAAGTAATCTTCTCAGTAGGAACTGCCTCAGGCTTGAACTGATAGATACTGCGTCGCTGCATAATGGCATCCAGTACTTCATTCCCCATTGCTCAAACACAACTCCGAAAGTGAATCACGATCACACGTAGACTTATTTTACGGTTCTGTTGGAATTTGGAATTTTCATCCACCCAAAATTTCATGAACGACACCGGTTTTTTCTCTGTGTGTGTGCGCACCAATAGACCCACACATACAAAACGTGCGATTAAACCGGTGTGCGAGTCTATGTGACCAGTGTCGCTTCGCCGTTTCGTTTAATTTGGATCTCATGCCATCGAGCATCATGCGGCTGCCCTTTCAGACTTCTGATGCGGAGGAGGTTCTTCACTTCCTCGTCTCGCTCCATAACCCGCAGGTCAATGACTCCGTCAACGTCACTTTCCAACCGCTTGTAAAACGATTCCGTATGAATATCACGAACGAGCCCCTCGAAGTATATCCTTTTGGCTCTACGGGCGCCTTGGTGTTCTCTGCTGATCGCCCATTCCAGGAAAGGCTTCTCTTCATTGAACCGAAGCATTTGCGACATCGACTCCATCACGGTGAGAGCGCCTGGAGGCCAATTTTCCCAGACGCCCCCAGATTCGGGGCCTTGCCTCATATCCTTGAGCAATTCAACGCTTAAATCAGCAACTTTCAGAGAACGCAAACGAACTCCACCATCGATCCGTTCGAATATCGAAGGTCCTCCTCCATCGAGTCTACCCCCCGTAAGCGTTGCTGAATAGTAGTCGTCCACCGTAAAACGGCCCTCTTTAGACGCTGCTGATATGTCAACGCCCAAGGCGAGCAGATTCTCCCTAACGGTTTCTGGGGATCTAACCTGGGCGAGGTATGATACGCGTCCCCCTTCACGAAGGTAACCTGCGGTCATCGTTGTCGCAACGGCTAACCATTGAGATTCGGGATCAAGCTCAACGAGGAATACTGTTTCAGGTTTAACCCCGTCCGGGATGAGCCCGGTTAGGATGGGAATGCTGACTGGGTTGCCAGAAGGCAAGGTGGTGCGAAACAAAAATGGTTGAACTCACCAAAAGGATTGACGGTTAGACTGGCTTTTCTGGGGGGGTGGGTATGCTGGTGCGCACACACACTTTTGACGACGATTCACGAACCCACGCCTATCACACGAAATCGTTCACGAAATCCTGCTAGAATTGTTTCGGCGACTGCCTGGGAAGTAAGAGGCGTCTGAAGCGAGGCTGTTCTTCCAAAAAAGGAAATGTGATGGTCAGGAATCTAAGGAAGTTCCTGGACCATCTTTTCAACTTCGTCTTCTGAGAAGGCCTTGAGAGTCACGGTATGTACCAGACCAGTTGCGCCGGCCATCGTTGCGAATCGCGCAGCAGCCTTGTCGTCCGGCAGTTCCAGAAACTCCACAATGTCATACTGGCCGAATGTCATGTATCCCGTCATCTTTCCACCCATCTTCTGAACCTGCGCCTTTACTTGTACTCGGTCCTTAGTCCATCCCTGCTTGAAGTTCTGCTTTCCCTTCTCAGTTAGTTTCACCAAGACTATGTAGTGAGCCATTTTCTTTACGCCATCTCATAGCTCTGACGACTTGACAATATATGCCTTCATTTTATCGTGAAGCAGACCGGATCACATGAGTGACATATGACACCAATCTTTTCTCGTCTAGTGAAAAAAGAACAGCTAGAAGAGTCGAAATACAATTCGTGAAGGACCCTTCGTCTTGTGTGTGATGCTGCCGGTGCGAGCATCGGAAATTGAACCACGGTTTTAGTGTGTGTCTGTCAGGTCTCGGTCGGGTTCAGGCGTAAGTAAGATCCAACCGCTTGCAGCACCTTGTTCTCCGCCTTGCGAAGATGATCAACGTAGCTAGTGCGAGGGATACCGAGTTTCCCGGCGATATCTCCCGCGGTCGCTCTTCTAGGCATGTGGTAGTAACCGTTGTCAAGAGCCGTTATCAGGGCTCGCCGTTGTTTGCTTGTCAAGCTACCGAAGAGCGTACCAGTGGAGACAAGGAAGGTGTCACGAATCGATTCGTCGGAGATTGTTCTTCGTGAGGTTACCTCAACCTTGCAGTTCCGATCTAAATCCTTGAAAAGGTTCTTGAGGTCTCTCGCGGAAAATGCTATCACTCGATACCATTCCCAGCCGTCGGTGTAGATCGCTGGCTGTAATTCGAGACAATTTCGACCTTCTATCATGGGCAGCGTTGGTGGCGGTATCTTATCGCACGCGCAATGCTGCAGTACGACTTGTAGACTCGAACTAGCATAGGATCTTCGAATGATCCTTGTTCCTAGAGCCTTAGTCAACTCTTGAATACCCCTCTGTATCCGTTGATCGCGCAAGTCTCGGTGAGCAATCTCCAGAACGTCCCTGCTCCAATTACACCAATGTGAAATAACGACGGCAGGGTGCGTCTTGGAAAAAGCGTTGTACGGGCATTCATGCTGAAGTTTGAATGCGACTTCGAAGTGCGGCATAGTAAGTCTGAGAGCTAACTGCATTAAATGCCTATAGCCGTAAAATGACGGCACCATGAATGTACCGTATAAAGCTGGTAGGTCTTACTGGATAGAGCATAATCAGCAAAATGATCACCGAAGTGGTGCTGGTCCATCGGAAACCCGCGCACTGGATGAGGCTCAAATTGAATGCTGGCTTCCCAGCCTTAGACCCTAGGTCACAGTTCTTGGAGTAGAAGGGAATTCTCTCGGCAACCCAACCTCATTGAACTAATTTTGGAACTTCGATGTGGGTTGGTTCGTAGTCTTGGAGCTTGCCAGCTAGGAAGGCGTCGTATGCTTGAAGGTCCAGTAGGCCGTGCCCGCAATTGTTGAACGCTATCACTTTCTTCTCTCCGGACTTCTTGCATCGTAGGGCTTCATCGATCACGTATTTCACGATGTGCGCGGTTTCGGGCGCGGTTATCATGCCTTCTGTCCGCGCTAGGATTCGTGCGGCTTCGAAGACTTCGGTTTGTGAATAGGCGACGGAACTCATGTAACCCTTGTTGATCAGATAACAGAGCGATGGCGCTTTACCGTGGTAACGGAGTCCGCCCGCGTGGATCGGAGGGGGCTGATACTTGTGCCCAACCGTGTACATTTTGAGTAATGGCGTCATCTCTGCGGTGTCACCATAATCGTACGTGTAAACCCCGCGGGTTGTTGATGGGACAGCTTTCGGTTCACAAGCCACATACTTGGTTGCTGACTTTCCTTTCAGTTTGTCAGCCATGAATGGGTATGCAAAGCCGGCGAAATTCGAGCCGCCGCCAATGCAACCGCAGATTATGTCGGGAGCGACGTCGATCATTTCGAATTGCTTCTTCGCCTCCTCTCCAATAATCGTCTGGTGCAGTAGAACATGATTGAGGACTGAGCCGAGGCAGTATTTCGTATCCTCATGCCCCACGCAGTCTTCGATGGCTTCGCTTATGGCCATGCCCAATGATCCGGTGTTATTGGGATCAGATTCTAGAACTGATCTGCCGAATTTTGTGTTCTTGCTAGGCGACGCAACTACATCAGCACCCATGGTTTCCATCATGGTCCTTCTGCCGGGTTTCTGGTCGTAGCTTGCGCGAACCATGTAGACGCTACATTTCAATCCGAAAATCGCCGACGCCATCGCTAACGCGGAACCCCACTGTCCCGCGCCGGTTTCTGTTACCAGGCGTTTGGCCCCCTCGGCCATATTGTAATAGGCCTGGGCTATTGCAGTGTTGGGCTTGTGGCTACCCGTGGGATTGACGTACTCACATTTGTAATATATCTCGGCGGGTGTGTTGAGGAACTTTTCAAGCCTTCTCGCTCGAAGTATTGGCGTGGGCCGGGGGAGGCGTAGGTATGCATCGTAGATTTCGTCGGGAATCTTGATGAAGCGTTCCGTCGACACTTCCTGCATGACGAGTTCTTTCGCGAATAGTCGTAGTAGTGGTTCTGGCGACATGGGCTTGAGGGTTCGGGGGTCAAGCGGCGGGGGCAACTGCTCCGGAAGGTCGGCGAGAATGTTGTACCAGTGGTCGGGCATTTCATCCTGGGGCAGGTAGACTGCGTGCTCTTTGTCGATTGGGCCTGGTTTGCTCATGGGTGCACTATCCTGTTGATTGACGTCGCACTGAAGCTCCATAGCAGCATTTAAGACTTTGTTGCACAAATATGTACCTCCAAGGTGATAATGCGAATGTGGAGGCATATCTCAGATCGGCTGAAGGAATATCCTGGACGGCAGAAGGTCGCACGGGCACTCGTAGAATCTGGGTTAGCCATCAAGGAGGGCAACAAGATATACTGTGGGGGCATCGAACTTTCGGATGTTAAGATTGCTCGATATCTGGATGTGGATCGACGGACTGTAAGGGACACAGCACAACTCATTACCTCAGACCCAGAGCTCAAGTCTGTTTTTGAAAGGCTCAAACCTGCAGGCCCATTCCTTGCCGACGTCGCTAAGTTTCTCGGCTACAGTGTTATCGAAATTTACGCGGATCCTCACACAGTTGGCATCGTGGCGCAGGCCGCGGCTTTAGTTGCGCAAGAGAACATCGCCATAAGACAAGCAGTCGCTGACGATCCTGACCTTACGCCGGAACCCAAGCTTACCCTAGTAGTTGAGAAAGAACCCAGCGGGACAACGCTCCAAAAACTACTGAAGATTCCTGGTGTGATCAAGATTTCGACGTACTAAACGGTTGCCCGAATCTCTCGCTGTGCACTATTTCGCTTAACGGTTTACGGATCTTCTTACGCCTCGCCTTCGGTTCGATGGGATAACCAAAGGGCATGACAGTAACCAGTTTCATCCTCTGAGGAGCACCAAGCAAGTCTTTCACCCCGTCCTCATAGAAATTGGTAACCCAACATGAACCGATTCCCATCTCCCACCCCACGAGTACCATATTCTGAACCGCACGCGCACCATCGATCTCAGGAAGCTTTGCTGCGTCCATCAGTATGGCGATTGCCAGCGCTGCCCTAGCGATGTGTGCGCCGGTCGGCGTCAATTCAGAGATCTTCTTGAGGGTCGTTCTGTCTCTAATTACTATGAAATGCCAAGGTTGGGAATTCTTCGAACTCGGCGCCAGCCGACCTGCCTCTAGGATTCGTTGGAGGCTTTCGTCAGGGATCGGTTTGTCTTCGTAATCGCGGATTTCGCGACGGGTTCTAATGCAGGTGAAAGTGTCCATTGCAATCCTGCGACGGTTCACTGTGCCTTCTGTGAATTCTTTTCGATGATTTGCCACAGTTCCTCTTCGAGGGTGCCGCCGTGCTGTGGCTTTTCTACGAATCTTCCAATCTCACGCCATGCCCGGTCGTGAACTATTACGGTAGGTATTCGCAAAACTCGCATTTCATCCGCAATGTCCCGGTTCTCATCAAAATCTATGACCTTCACGTTCAGGGCAGCGTTGTACGCAGCCGAGAAAACTTTCGCTAAATTCGGTAGTTGTGCTCTACATTCCGCGTTCCATTCTGTGGCGAAAACAACAAAGAAGTATCGATCTGTTAAGCTTGAGAACTTTTCAATTACCGCACGGTTGGGTTGGTATTCTTGTACGCGTTTCTTAACTGTCCCTTTTACAGTTGGGTTTTTGATGTTATTGATGTAGTCCAATAGGCTAGGGTGGGGGCCGATAACGTTTCGGAGAAGCGACAAGGGGTGTAACCTACGTGCAATCTTTGCCTAATCTATAGGGAAGAAAAACGGCAGCGTCATACGGACTGCATAATCTCCATTTTGTTGTCCGATTTCCAGGTGCTATTGGCTGGTGCAAGAGGTTATTAGATTTTCGGCGTACGTTGACGTAGTCTTTTCATGGACCATAAACTCGTTGCCGCCTAGGATGCGTTGGCCAGCATGGCTTTTTTGGCAATTAACTCAAACTTGCCATTCCCTGTAGATTGCTTCGCGGTTCCGTAGACCTCGATCTCTCTTCCGACTACCTTCGAGAATTGTTCTTTACTCAGTGGGATCTCGCATTCATGATTCTTGAGCAGTTGATACTTGACGTCAGCGAGGTTCAAGATCGGCAGGGCCCGCTCATCAAGGTCGGAGAAGATTACATCCGCTACGCCTGTTCCATCATCTATTCGCACTCGCCCGGTGAGCACAAACTTTCCAGATCGTGGTTGTTTACAATTTTCGCACGTATACTCATTCTTAGATGCCTTCAACGGTGACCCACAGATTTCGCATAACGCAACTAACTTAGGAGTTTCAACTACCTCAAGCACCATACCCTTTACCCAAGTGCTTAACCCAGATTCAAGGGCAATGACGTGCCGTATGTCCTCCCAAGCAGGCCTTTCCTTTACAATCTCGCCAAGGACTTCGATGCGGGAGAGGGGAATTGAACTCAACTCGAATTGCCCCGTCAGTCCCGTCCGAACTTTGAGCCCTTGAATCCTCACACGCACGCCTGGACGAAGTTTTAGCGCATCTGCCGCTTGGTCTCGCCAGAAGGTAACTCTGGCGGAACTAGTCCCGTCTCGAAGCGTGAATGAGGAGAGGTTTATCGTCTCACCCTTCTCAGTGACAACCTGCCGGGCTAATGGTTCATCATTCACTGAGCCTTCCACGATAACCAGCCCTTTCGATTGCTGCAGGGCGCTTAAATTGGTGGCAGGCCTGGCTCCTACTAGTTTCTCCGAGGTCTTCTGCAGTCCGCCTGATCTGCCTAGGCTAAGCATAATTTCTCCCATTCTTTCGCGAACCGAGACTCCCTTAAGCTCAATGACATTGCCTTCCGCAAAATCGTTTACGAGCTGTGATTTGTCGTCCCATAGAGAGAGTGAAACGATCCCGGATTCGTCCTCGACTATCAGCCTCGCCATTTTGACGGTCTCTCCAGTTGTTCTCTTGATTTCCTGAGGCACTCCTTTTGCGAGGACACGGACGTAAAGGTCCGCGGACCCCGTTTGATCGTTTAGGTCTGCGATTTTGTAGGACTTGGCGCCGGGTATTTTGAGATAGGCGGGCGAAGTTTTGAGAAGTTGAATTTGGCTTCTACTCTCAACATGTAACTCGAGTCGTGCATTTTTGTCGAGGCGTACTCTACCATTCAGCATCTGGACGATGTCCCCAACCTTCAGCTCCTTTAATTCCTCAGCCCTCTCATTCCAAGCGACGAGTGGGATGCTTCCAGACTCATCTGCGACTATTGTTCGAAGTACGCTTCCCGCTCTTTCTTCCTTCGCGAAAGTGTAGTACCTGGTGTCAGACTGGACGACGCCTATCGCATTCACCTGACTCGCGCCAGCGGTGAGTTCTCCAAGTGGGGTGAATAGGTCTCCGAATTCTGGTAAGTCAGCTTTGGGCATGTCCTCGGGGTCGATCTGTATGCTGCTTCGGTCACCTGCGTGAACCTCTGTGTCTCCGGACAGACCCTGTCGCGTGTAGGCGTGGCCAATTCTCATAACCCTACCCTGTAGGTTACCCGCCCGAGAAAGTACGTCTACGTGCCGGTCCCATATAGCGCAGCGAACTCGATCAGACTTATCTGCTATCAGAATCCGCATGACGCGACCTGGTGTACCATCCCGTCTTTGGAATTGTTGTGGTGGCCATGTCATCAGGACCCGCCCAGAGATGGTTATATCATTCAATCCGGACACGAGGTCTTTCACTTGCATGCGCCCGAGATCCGTTCCGCGGGTCTGTATGAGCAGCTCTTCTGCAACTAGCCTCGCAGCACCTTCGTCTGAAAGCAAACCTCGGCCTTCCTTTTTCTTCTCGTCGATCAAGGCAAGAATCTGTTCCTGCGAAAGCTCGCGGCGCTTGGAGAGTATGTCCCCCACTATAGTTTGCACAATGGACAATGCTTCGCTCGCCTTACAGCAAATTCGCTCCAGAAATTTAGCCCGAGATTAAGTACTCTCGTCTCCCCTTTCAGCGGGCATAACAATCAGTGTACTCATTTTTGCACGGAAGCACATTAAAGTCTTCACTCCCCATTCGCGAAACAGGCGCCGTAGACGCGCGTGAGAAATATGTTTCGTTCGGCCGAGGCCAGCGGGAGGAACCGTAACAGATTCAAGGTTGGCCGGCGTAATCTTCACTGATCCGACTATGGAAGCGCCCTATACTAAAGTGGGTCGAATCGAACACTTCTACTCGAAAGCAAGCGTAGCTATCGTGGAACTCTCATCACCGCTTAAGCAGGGAGATAAGATAACGATTCGAGGCAGTACTACCAAGGTTGAACAAACCGTGGACTCGATGGAGGTAGAGCACAAGCAGGTTCCCCTTGCTCAAGCTGGGCAGCGGGTGGGTCTCAAGGTTGCGGGGCGGGTCCGAGAGAACGATGTCGTATACAAAGTAGAGTAAGGTTAGAATAGCTCGTTACTGAGTACGAGCGAAAGGTGCAAGAATCTTGGCGGACGTTACAATCGAAGGAACGGTTCTAGTCGTTACACCTATCCAATCCTCGCAGGGAAGGCCTATGGTGCAGGTTACGTTGGGCGATACGATCAAGGGACCGGTCACGATGCCTCTGGACATGGATCGGGAAATGGCTGGGGTTACGATTGCGGTTCAGAGAGTGCTTACGCAACTGCCGGGCGTCGGCCAGCAGCTTGGAACCCCGCGCCTAATCGTTACCTTAACCGAAGAAGAATACCAAGAATTAGGGCGACCTCGGTATCCTGATCACTTGTCGATTTCGTTGAAAGTGACCTCCTAACCGAACTAAGATAACTGAATGCTTTCAGTCCCAGAACAATCTAGTTCTCGCGTATTCCCGTTCGGCTTTGAGTATGTCCAAGTATAGGTCCTCTTCTGTCCGGTGAACCTTTCTAAGAATCCGGGTAGCGGTTGTTGGGCCTACGCCCCGTCCGCTCAGAACAACAACTGCCTCTCTGCCTTTTGTTTGGACTAGACTGGCACTAAAGCAGGCTTGCCTCCAGAGATGGTCTTCCTCCGGTGTCAACTTTGAGTTTCTTTTCTTCTTCTTAACCACCTTCAGGAGCTGATCATTCCGTGGATAAGTGGCAGCGATGAGGGTCGATCCACATTTGGGACAACGGATCTTCTGACCTAGTTGATCGACCACCCTTATCGCGTCCCAATCGCCATTGAAGATGCAGACCAAACGGACTGTTTCTGATAGGAGACGCTCTCGAACAATTTCAGTTAGCGACTTAGAAGGGACTACGGGCCTGAGTAAGTCATGCGGGATTATCTTGTCGACAATCGGTGTAGCGAAGGGTGAGCACATGCCGGTTTTTTCCGTGACTACGTCGACTGCAATTTCCCGGTCCAGGATCTTCGCAACTGTCTCTTGAGTAGTTAATAGGTCGAATTTTTCGAGAAGGACCTCTCTTTGCGTTTCAATGTTGACAGGTGACTGCTTCATCGCACGTACTAGCATCCGCGCACGGTTTGATTTGTAGTCGGCTTTCCTTTCTATAACACCAAAGCGACGGGCTACGTGCCAATGCCGCCATGCGAAGAGGTCTGAATTCTGGAGGGACTCCACCAAAATCTTCTCAACGTCTTCTGGGGTGAACTTCAGAAGTTCAAGGGCAACGGTTTCAGGTTCGATTTTGAAGGGGCATATGAGCGCTATTCGGTACGGGTCGGTTTGGGTTGCTACGTTCACTCCATATTTCGAGCTCAGTAGCGAGGCGAGTATCATTGCGAGGGTGTCGTTAACTGTACTACCAAAACACGCGTGGATGATAATGCAGTTCTCGAATTTCTCGATAATGATGCGCCGATCTGACGGTAGTTGTGAATGTTTCAGTTGGGCGGTTATAGTTTCGGTGATCTTGACAAGGGCGTCTTCGCTAAGTTGGAGTTGCTCCTGAAGCTTTCTCAGTTCTTCCGGTTGATCTATCGCCGAAGCTATTTGGGCTCTCAACCTGCCGACTTCCTGAGCGGTTTCGTAACTAACCGGAATGATCTCTCCCTCCCAGCTCGGAATCGCGTCAAGTGTTGGAGCGGTTGGCTCTACTTCGACCGAGAGCTTCTCTTCGTTTACGTTGATGATCTTCCAGGTTTGTCCATGGATGATGAAGATCGTGCCCCCTTTACATTTCCTGGACACGAACCCTTGATCCAAGGTGCCAATTCGACGTTTCCTGAAGAAATCGAAGACATCGAATCTCTTCACGTCAGGGATGACTGAGAGATTTTCATAGTAATACCGGAAGGTTCTCGGGAAACGGGCTGATACAACATCGTCGATGAGTCTGATTATTCTGATTGAGTCCAGAAACTTTACGAAATCGTGTAACTCTTCGCCTGTGAAGTTTCGGTATGGATAACAGTGTTGGATAATCTCATAGATCTCGGAGAGTTTGGCTCGCCGCAAATCGAGTGCGATGCCGACTATTTGATGTGCCAATACGTCCAGAGCATTGTCGTGTATGATTGTTTTCTCAATTCTCGAGGCTTTAGCGTTGGCTGCCAGCACGGCGGCTTCCAAAAGGTCGTCGGCCCATGCGCCTATGATTGTTCCTTGGGCGAGGCCTCGTAGAGTATGGCCGCTTCGGCCGATTCTTTGGATTAGGCGCGTGGACATTCTGGGGGACATGTACTGGACGATGTAGTCGACTCTACCAATATCCATCCCCAGCTCCAGTGAAGAGGTACAAATTACGCCCTTCAGCGACCCGTCGTGGAAAGCCTTCTCCACCTCTTCGCGAATTTCACGTGAAAGTGATCCATGGTGGACGCGTATCGGTAACTCCGGCTTCAAGGCACGTAGCTGCGACCCTACCGCTTCTGCTTGTTCGCGTGTATTTGTGAAAACTAGTGTCGAACGTTTGTCTGAAATTATTTCCCCGATTCTCTTCGATCTCGCGATGGTTGTTGGTGGTAATCCGAACTTATCGGCGTCTTTGGTGTCTTCGGAATTGGGGGTGACGTATTGGATCCCGATCTGGACTTGGCGGAGTTCAGCTGATTTCGCAACCGTCACGCTTCGGTTTGTCCCTACGAGAAACTGGCCGACTTTTTCTTCTTCTCCAACGGTCGCGGAGAGTCCTATTCTCTGGAAGCTACGGCCAGTCAGGTGCTCCAATCGTTCTAACGCTAAGGCTAGCTGGATACCTCGTTTGTCAGTAGCAAGTTCATGAATCTCATCGATCACAACCCACATGACGCCTTTGAGGTGCTCCCGCATCCTCTTACCCGGAAGAATTGCCTGCAGAGTCTCGGGCGTGGTAACCAGCATCTCGGGTGGTGATCTTGCTTGCGCGGCGCGAGCACTCGTAGTGGTATCCCCGTGCCTAACCTGCACTTTGATATCCAACTCTTTCCCAATGTCCGTAAGTCTACGGACAATGTCCCGGTTCAGCGCTCTCAACGGAGTGACATAGAGTATCGAGATACCTTTCGTTTCACCCGCAGATCGACGCTCTATGAACATGTTGAAGATCGGGAGAACGCAAGCAAGCGTT
>JBEKPE010000009.1:0-33631 GCA_049521055.1 Bathyarchaeia archaeon | reverse complement strand
GGCTCTCATGCTTCGACTTAACGAATACGGAGTCAGGGAGGGTTGCAACGCCGACCTAAACATATTGAACTATTCGAACGCGGCTGATTGTCTCAGATTCGGAGACATGCCTCGGTATGCCATTAAGCGTGGAAAAGTGCTTGCGGAAAACCAGCTGATCAGCACACTCTACGCGTAACTCATAACGCCGATGTAATTTACTTCGTGTATCGACCACAGTATCCACATTGGAATACCTGTTCGCCTTTACTTGTGACTTCGTTCATCACTGGCAAAATCGGTTCACGTGGTTGATTGGAAATACAATTTGGGTTCGCACACCGCCGCATGCCACCCGTATTTGATGTCGGTTGGCGTTTCTTCACGGGCAGGTACTTTGAACGGTAAACCGATAGGTAAAGGAAA
The DNA here is from genome assembly GCA_049521055.1 of Bathyarchaeia archaeon. Taxonomy (GTDB): domain Archaea; phylum Thermoproteota; class Bathyarchaeia; order 40CM-2-53-6; family 40CM-2-53-6; genus FEN-987. The sequence continues at coordinate 33,226 of JBEKPE010000009.1, read as the reverse complement.
GCCATTCTTACTGGTACGCCGTTCGCGGCTTGCTCGAAATATCTAGCGTTCGGCGTATAGTCAATTTCCAGAGGTATCTCCTCTATTCTTGGAAGGTGATGTAAGACTATGGCGTGTTCTGTAGCATGTTTCAGAAGATCTTTCGTTAGAACGTAACTCGCTTTGAGTGCCTCTGCCTGCTCTGGATCTGAAAAACGTTCTTTCTGCAGTCTTGTAACATAAATTACGTCAGCTTCATCGATGAAATTGGAAGGATCTTCACCCACTTCATACTTTACGCCCTTTCTATCGAGGTAGTCAGTAACCTCAGGTCGCATTCTCAGGCTCTCCGGGGACACCAACGAAAGGGTGATCCCTTTGTAATGTCCCAGCCCGTAGGCAAGGGAGGAAGCTGACCTTGTATGGTTTAAGTCTCCCATGAGGAGAATGTTGCAACCATCAATCTTGCCAAACTCCCTTCTGATAGTGTAAAGGTCGGTGAGGGTTTGGCTGGGGTGATGTTGAGACCCGTCACCGCCGTTGAGAACTGGGACACCTGCTATTTCAGCAGCAAATTTCGCTGATCCTTCGATCTTATGCCTTAACACAATAACGTCTGAGTATGATTCGATCATTCTTATCGTGTCCGCCAAAGTCTCGCCTTTGGCGACACTGCTGATACCCGGTTCGGCAAATCCGACCACCGATCCACCTAAGCGATGCATCGCGGTCTCAAAACTAAGCCGTGTTCTCGTGCTCGGCTCAAAGAAAATTGTTGCCATTACGTTGTTCTTCAATTGACTCCGGCATTTCCTTGTGAACCGTTGCATAGAGTCCGCGGTTCTGAATATCGTCTCAAGTTCTCGTTTGTCAAAATCCAGGACTGAAACCAGGTCACGTCCGGTTAATGACAAAGTGGATCAATCGCAGGCTAAGTTTCCATGCAAATAAGTTCTGTTTTCGATTCTCTGACACCCGAATTCTCGCGCTCATGAATAACAGGGTATAAGTCCTGTTACATGCGGTACACTCCATGTGGTCAAAGTGCCGGACCTCTTGATTCGTGGAGGAACAATCGTAACCAAAGATGGAGCTCTCAAGGCATCAATTATTGTTGACAAGGGGAAGATAACCTCGATTTCTCCTCAGCACGATGTCCATGCCAATGAGGAGTTCGACGCCACTGGATTGCATGTTCTTCCGGGACTAGTAGACTCGCATGTCCATTTCCGCGACCCTGGAATGACTCAGAAAGAGGACTTTCTTTCTGGGACGCGATCCGCAGCCAAGGGAGGCGTAACGACTGTATTCGACATGCCGACCACTCAACCAGTGGTTACAACGAGACAGCGATTCCTTGAAAAGATCGAGATAATCCAGTCGAAGGCCCTCGTCGATTTCGCGCTCTATGGGGGAGCCGGAGTTGACAATTTGTCGGAGCTTGCTGGACTTGCCGAGGCTGGGGCTATCGCGTTCAAGACCTACATGGTGGCTCCCCCTACTGAGAGAATTCACGAATACGCGGGCACCTTTGTAGTCGACGCAGCTTCGCTGTATCGTGTCATGGAACAAGTCAAAAGAATGAGCAAGCTACTTTGCCTACACGCCGAGAATGATAACAGTATTCGCTTCCTGACTGACCGACTCCGGCAAGAGGGAAGACGCGATGCCCCTGCCCACTATGATTCTCGGCCGCAATTTACAGAGGCGTTGGCTGTTTCAGAAGCTCTAATAATTTCGGACGCGCTCCAAGCTCGAATTCACCTGCTTCACATTAGCACTGCCGAGGCGGTTTCTCTCATTCGCCTTTGGAAGCGGAATGGGTCCACAACCACAGCTGAAACGTGCCCGCACTATCTCCTCCTCACAAAAGACGCACTCAAAGGAAATGGGCCAAATGCAAAATTCAACCCGCCCCCGCGAGACGAATCTGACAACCAGTCACTCTGGCAAGGTCTAGTTGACGGAACCATTGACATCGTAGTAAGCGACCACGCCCCTCACTCGAAAAAAGAGAAAGATGAAGGCAAGGAGGATATTTGGAAAGCACCACCTGGCACGCCAGGGGTCGAAACCAGATTACCCTTAATGCTAACAGAGGTGTTCAACAAACGACTGACCCTCATCGATGTTGTAAGGCTATGTTCCACAAAGCCAGCAGAAATCTTCGGTCTCTATCCTAGAAAAGGTACGATCTCAGTTGGGTCTGATGCGGATTTCGCGATAGTGGATCTTCAAAGGAAGTGGACATTGAAACGTGATGAACTCGAAACTAACGCAAGAGACACATTTCTGTTCGACGGATGGGACGTCAGGGGCCAGTGTGTCGCCACGTTCGTGCGTGGTAAATTAGTCATGAAGAATGGACTAATCGTCGGAACCCCTGGAGAAGGACGGTTCATCCGAGCTACGAAAACTGATCACATTTAAGCTTAGGTTGTGAAGAAGTTTCAGCAGTTGCTTCTGCTGATTATGTACGCACTTGATGTCCACATCGTATCGGGTTGTTTCAGTCGCAGCCAGTTATTTGCCGAAGACGCTGGAGAGCATATTCTCTGTTAGTTGTGAGGCTTCGCCTGAGAATTTGAGTGTCCCGCTGGACAAAAGGTAGGCATGATGGGCTATCTTGGTTGCTTTCTCCACGCTTTGTTCAACTAGTAGAATCGCGATTCCTTCTTTGTTTAGTTGAACGAGTTTATCGAAGATGATTGCTTGTTTTCCAACGTCAAGTCCGGATGAGGGTTCATCGAGGAGTATTAGTTTGGGGGATGAAACTAGTGCTCTTCCTATGGCAAGCATCTGCCTCTCTCCGCCGCTCATGAGGCCTGCTTTCTGATGCATTCGGTCTTTGAGAATTGGGAAGATGTCACATGTCTCTGAGATTTTCTTTTTGAGCTCCTGTTTGTCGGACAGAGTGTAGTAGCCCATCTCAAGGTTTTCTCTCACCGTCATGCTGGGAAAGAGTGAGGCGCCTTGAGGAACGTACGAGATTCCTAGTTTGATGATGTCGGTCGTGCTGGCTTTGGTGATGTTCTTATCGTTAGCGTAGAGTTTTCCCCCGGTCGGGGAGACCAACCCTATGATTGTTTTCAGTAGTGTTGACTTACCTGCCCCGTTGGGCCCTAAGAGGATAGTTATCTCTTTGTCTCGAGCTTCGATACTGACTGAGTGTAATACTTCGGCCCCTGCATAGCCAGCGCGAATGTTCTCGACTTTGAGCAGCAGGGTCACGCTCCGAAGTAAGCTCGGTGGACGATTTTGCTGCTTCTGATTACGTCTGGTTTCCCTTCCTCTATTTTTTCGCCGTGATCAAGGACGAACACGTAATCTGTAAGTTGCATTAACTCTTCCAGGTGATGTTCAATGATTACGAGCGTTTTCCCCATTTCTTTGTTTAGAGTGCGAATATGTTTTGAAATTACTCCTATGGTGGAGCCGTGAAGTCCAGCCATTGGTTCATCTAGAAATAGAAGCTCGGTATCGAGGACGATTGCTCTGGCTAGCTCCAGGTCTTTGCGTTGCCCGTACCCTAAGGACTTGGCTTTATTCGCTCTCACATCATTTAGGTCGACCAGCTTCAACACTTCATCTAGTCTATCTCTTGAGAATGACTCATGTTTGATCGCGAGCATATTTTCTTCGACAGTTAATTCCGGGAATATTCTAGGAATCTGAAATGTCCTACTCACGCCCATCCGTGTTATTGCGTGGGGCGGTTTCCCGGTCACGTCAACGTCTTTCACGTAGATCTTGCCTCGGGTTGGTTTGAGGACACCTGTGACGAGGTTAAGCAACGTAGTCTTGCCTGATCCATTCGGCCCGATAAGACCGTAGATCTTCCCCTTGTCAACTTTGATATCGATGTTTGAAAGTGCTGTCAGGCCTCCGAACCGTTTTTCTAAGGCTTCAACCCTTAGCAACTCTTGATTTCTCCTTTCGCGCAATTTGCTTGAGGAGGCCCAGGATACCAGTGGGTCTCAGCTTCAAGATGATGATGACTACGATTCCGTAGGCGAAGTATGTTATCGCGAGTGAATACCAGACCGGAAGGATATTGATTATCAAACTAACGACGGCGCTACCGATTATGGGTCCGCCTAAGAAACCGACTCCCCCTACGATCGCCATTCCAATTGGAAGGAACGAATTTGGAACTGCGAAGATGCTAAAGTCGGCGTGCGAGGTGAAAATTCCGTAGTACGTTCCAGCTAATCCAGCAAAGAAGGCGCTCAGGAAGAAAACGATAGCCTTGTGAACGGGAACGTTTATCCCGCATACTTCTGCAGCGAGATTGTCCCCCTTTATTGCGAGCAGTTTGAGTTTGTAGGTAGAATTCTGAATCATGTATATTGAAAGCATGGCTAGTAGGAACAGTGTGAGTCCGGTAAGGTATATGGTAGTTTCACTTGGGGGAGTCTCACTGAATATGGATACTCCTTCTTCTCCGTAAGCTATGAGGGAAAGCCAATAGAGAACTTGTGAGAATAGGAGGATAGCTATTCCTTGGTATCCTGGTTTGAGCCTAATCGTTGTTGCCCCGATACTTCCACCAACGGCTGCTGCACCAAGTGTTCCGACGATCGCTGAGGGCACTAATGGCAACTTCATGATTTGAGTAAGCATGATGGTGAAGAATGCTCCTAGCCCGAAGGGCAAGGCTTGACCGAGGCTTAACTGACCCGAGTAACTGTAGAGAAGATCCCAGCTTGCCGTGTAGATTGCATACGCAAAGAAGTACATCATAATGAATTTCAGGTACGGCTTGTCCGCGAAGAAGATTATTGTGCTAGGTACGATCGAAACCAAGAGTATTAGAAAATTGATGTCTCTTAGGTTGATTCCCTTCACCCATGAGATCAGGGAAGAGGATTCAAGCCCTTTCAATAATCTCGCCCAGTATCCCCGTGGGTTTTGTGACTAGAACGATGTAGATGAGGACGAGTGCGATAACAAATGAGTAGGCCGGAAGGTAATACTGGGTGATTGAGTAGATTATCCCATACACTAAACCGCCGAGAAAGCTTCCCGATATGCTTCCGATCCCTCCGAAAGTTACAATCACGAACGCGATTACCAGTTCGTTCCAACCAGTGGCGGCGGTGATACTGTAGATTGAGGAAAGAAGAGCGCCGCTCAGCGCCGCTAACGAGACTCCGAGGCCGAAGGACATCAAAGCTATTGTGCTAACTCGAACACCCATGGCCTCAGCTAATTCTCTGTCTTGGGAAAACGCCCGAATTGCTTTGCCTATCTTGCTATCCCGTAGGAAGATGAATAATGCAACGTAGCAGAGAATAGATATCGCTATAGAGATTACAGTCTGGTAGGAAATGAATAGGTCTCCTGGCAACGCGATGCTTCCGAATAGAATGCTTGGAACAGCGACGGATCCCCCTCCATAGACGATGAAGGCCCCGCGTTGTAGAACCTGCGCCAGCGCCAAGAACAAAATCATTACAATATTTTGGGAATCAGGGTCGCTTGATACCCACATTCTTCTCGGAACCAAGGTGTAGAGGAAGATTAGTCCTAATCCGAAAGCAGCGGCGAACGCGAAAGTTATGCTGAGGATGATGGGGAGATGAAGAGAACTTACCGCGAAAAATGTGAGAAATCCGCCTAGCATGTAAAAGGCGCCGTGCGAGGTGTTAACGTTATTCATCACTCCGTAGATGAGTGAAAGCCCGCCCGCTAGCAGGCTGATAATGAGTCCGTAGCTGATTCCTGAAACAATCGAGAGATATAATCCTTGGAATGCGGAGGCTGGCACGTCGCACACGTAAAAAAAGGGAAGAAGGGAGGTAGGCTATATGTGTAGTTAGCGTTTCTCAGGGATATGGTTGCCCTGTCGATGGGTTTACCGCGGTTGCATTGGCCCACATAGAGGGCCAGACGATTTGATAGTGAATGTCGTTGTTTGTCACTGTGATTTGATAGATTGTCCCTGTGAGGAATCCTGGGCCCAATGTTGGGTTATGGTTGCTCAGAAATATTACGTGCCCACCGGGGCCAGTGTAATCTGTCGAGGACAATGCTGTGGCTACAGCGTCTGAGTCTGTGCTGCCTGCTTTGGTGATTGCGTTTGCGAGTATCATTACTCCGTCGTATCCGTCCATGGCGTAGTGGCTCGCGGTTTGGCCGTATTTCTGCTGAAATGATTGCTGGAAGGCCGCTGTCTGGTTCGTGATGGTGCTGATTGGTCCAACAAAGACGTCATTTACTCCACCTGGGACTGCAGCGTTGATGGCTTGCGCATTCGTAGGCAATATCAACAACGTTTCGAGGTGGAAGATTGGTATCTTGTTAACAGCCGGATTGGCTCCGAACTGTTTTTGGAAGTCGATGCCGTTTGTTCCTTCCATTACCACGACGACGCCGTCAGGTTTGAGCGAAGCAATGTGATTTATTGCAGATGAGTAGTCTGTAGCAGTGTCTGGGAAATAGTCTGCGGAAAGCATTGTGACGCCTGCACTTGCACTTTGATTGGTCAAGAAGCTGCCGATTTCATGCGCGTATCCATAGTCCTCTGCTTCATACACGAAAGATTTTGCGTGTATTAGGCCGAGCCATGAAATCGTCATGGTTGCGTAACCGCTGTCTGGTAGTGTTACACGAAATAGGTAATTGTTCTGTGGTGGTACCATTAATGCGTCGAGGCTTGAGACGGTTAGTATTTGGACCATCTTAGCGGCTGTGGTGATCGGGAGAGTTGCCCTGACGTCTCCGCTGAAATATGGGCCCATCATGAAGTTTACATTCTGTTGGTTGACGAGGATTTGGGCTGCGTTTACTGTATCGGCGGTCGTTGCGCCTTCGTCTTGAGGAAGTACCTGAATTTGTCGGCCCATGACTCCACCGGCCGCATTGAGCTGGTCCACTGCCATCTGTGCACCCTGTTGTACTTGCGTCCCGTCAGGGGCATAGATTCCGCTGAGCGGAGTGATCAATCCGATCTTGATCACACCTTGCGCCGATGCACTCGTCATGGATGCGCCTTGCGTTGTCATCATCGTTGTTGATGTCATAGGTGCTGATGTTGACGTGGTGTAATAGTACGCGCCTCCTACAATCGCTAGAAGCACGATTACAGCGACAACTATTGCTAGTGTTTTCTTAGTTACAGTTTTGGTTGACAAATATATCGCTAGTTTTCAGTGTTTGCAATGAGAATATAACAGTGCCGATGAAATACCGATAAGGGTATTTCCACTCGAATAACTCGCAGAGCACCCGGAGGACCACGATGTTAAATCAACCGATTTCGCGTTACGCAATAGATGTTGCAGAGAAGAGAAGAAAGATCGAAGAAAAAACGAAGTCACCACAATCAAAGATCATGTCGGCTGACGAAGCGGTTAGAAGGTTCGTACGCGAGGGCTCGCATGTTGCGATTGGGGGATGCCTTTATTCTCGAACTCCGACAGCGATCATTCATGAAATCATTAGACAGAAAGTCAGCGACCTTACAATCTCGCGAAGCCTTCTTGGAATGGAGGGCGACTTGCTCGTTGGCGCATCTTTGCTGAGAAGGGCTATCACCAGCTGGTGGAGCGTGGGTTACGCTTGGGGGATTTCTCGCGTAATGCGTAAGGCCGTGGAAGAACAACGTGTAGCTTTCGAGGAGTGGAGTCATCTTTCACTCGGCCTCCGGTACAGAGCTGCGGCCATGGGGCTTACTTTCCTGCCCACCTTCTCAATGCTCGGTTCTGACCTTCAGAGAGTAAACGCAGTTGAAACAATTACTTGCCCATATTCTGGAGAGAAGGTGCTGATCGTGCCTGCGCTCTACTCGGACGTAGGAATCATTCACGCGCAGATGGCTGACGAAGCCGGGAATGTGCAGGTTGGCGGATACGAATTCATGGACCAAGACATCGCTCGGTCCTCAGAACGAGTCATAGTAACCGTGGAAAAAGTAGTTAATTCGAAAGAGATCAGAAAACACCCCGATAGGACAACCATTCCCTTCTTCTGCGTGGATGCGATAGTAAAAGTACCCTTTGGGGCTTACCCGAGCGAATGCTGGGATTTGTATGAGGCGGACTTCGACCACTTTGCTCAGTTCGCCCAGCGAACCAACAAAAATGGCATAGATGGGGCCTCAGATTACCTTAAGGAATTTGTATACAGCACAGAATCCTTTCAGGAGTTTCTGAAGAAGATCGGCCCAACTAAGTTAACGAAATTGAAGAGGAACATGCAAAATGTCCTCAAGTAAGCTCGAGTACTCGAAGTCGGAGTTGATCGCGATAACGACGGCTAGACTACTGGAAGACCGGAAGACTATCTTTGTCGGAATAGGGTTGCCCATGGCGGCCGCCTTGCTAGCACAATTCACACACAGCCCGAATCTGTCGATTATGTTCGAAGGCGGGGTAATTGCCCCCGAATTGAAGCCGGGCAAAATGCCGTTGTCAACCAATGAGGCACGCGCAGGGCGGAAGGCAATGGCGTTTTGCAGCATCACGGACATGTTCCTGTACCAACAGCGGGGTTTCTTAGACTACGGGTTGCTTGGAGCCGCTCAGATAGATAAATTCGGAAATCTCAACACATCCGTAATCGGAGATTTCGAAACACCCAAGGTTAGACTGCCAGGAAGTGGGGGGGCGAATGATATTGCGACATCAGCAACCCGTGTAATTATCTGTGTGATTCACGAGAAACGTAGGTTCGTAGAGAAGGTCGACTTTGTAACGAGCCCCGGACTATTGAACGGTGGAGATTCGAGGCGTGAAGCAGGACTGATCTTCGGGGGACCCTACAAAGTTGTAACGGACTTAGGCATCTTGGGCTTTGATCCAACTACGAAAGCGTTGATGTTGGAAGCAGTCCAAGATGGCGTCGAACCAAACAATGTGTTAGAGAACACAGGTTTTCATCTTCCGGTCGCAGATCATCTTCAGAGAATAAATCCTCCAAGTAAGCATGAACTTAAAATTCTGAGAGCAATTGACCCTGAGAAAGTCATGTTGCGTGGAGGCTGAGCTTGATGAGCAATCCGAGGAAAGCAGTGTCTTCGTACATCGAGAAGAACCGCGAAGAAGTTGTGGATTTCCTACGCAAACTCGTCTCATTCCCCAGTGTGACGGGAAACGAGAGGGACATTCAAGATTTCATTTCGAACTGGTTGAATGATTCTTTACGCGTCAAGGTTGACGTTTGGGAGCCTAATCTCGAAGAACTTCGGAAGCATCCAGGTTTTGTCCCGGTGGATAAAGACTACAAGGATAGGCCGAACGTGGTTGGCGTGTATAAGGGAGATGGGCCAGGCCGTTCACTGCTCTTCAACGGTCACGTCGACGTCATACCTGCAGGAGCGAGTGACGCGTGGAATACCGATCCTTGGATTGCTACGATCCGGGACGGAAAGCTGCACGGCCGTGGAGCTTCCGACATGAAGGCGGGTCTGGCTGGTTATAGTATGGCAATGAACGCAATAATCAAGTCCGGAGTGAAGCTGAAAGGAGATGTCATCCTAGAATATACGGTAGATGAGGAACTCAGCGGAAACGGAACTTTAGCTTGCGTCACAAGGGGCTACAAGGCCGATGCAGGGATCAGTGGAGAGACTAGCAGTATGAGCGTTCAACCGGCCTCTATTGGCCGAATATGGTATGAGATCTATGTGAAAGGGAAACCAGCAGGCATACAAACGCAATGGGAAGGAATCAATGCGATCGATAAGGGCTACGCCGTTACAAAAGCCGTTTCAGATTTCCAAGAAATACGAATGGGAAAAGTCAAGCATCCGCTTTACCCGAATATTAGAGAAACAATTCCTTGTCTAATCGGAGTCTTCCAAGCCGGTTCCTACCCTAGCGCTTTCCCAGACTCATGCCTCCTCAAGGGCAGCATGGCGACTGTCCCTGGAGAAGATTCTGACGAAGTCAAGAAGCAGTTCAGTGAGCATTTGAAGGCAGCCACAATGGCCGACGCCTGGTTGAAACAGCACCCTCCAACGATCAAGTACACTGGATATTTCGCAGAGCCATCCGAGATACCAACTAATCATGAGATTGTGAAATGCGTGAGATCAGCGTACAACGAAGCTTTGGGTGAAGAAGCCAACGTCAGCGGGAGGACTGGCGCCGCAGACATAAGGTTCCTCAACAAGTATGGTGACACACCCAGTGTAATCTTCGGACCAGGCCCCACCGATCAAATGCATGCCATCAACGAATATGTGAGAATAGACGATTTGATTGCGGCTACGAAAGTCTATGCATTGGCTATACTAGACTGGTGTGGAGTCGTCGCCTGAAAAGCTGGACGATTCAATGTCACGGGTTAAGTTCGGATTAACGTTACAGAACTACGTAGCGCCTGGAGAGTCGATTAGCCCTAAGACGCTAATCAAGCACGCAACGAGGGCCGAGGAATTGGGTTTTTCATCAGTCTGGGTTTGGGACCATATATTACTTGGATCGAAGAGCGTCTTTCCCGTTCACGATTCGTTGACCATGTTATCCGCGGTTGCGGCGAGAACAGAACGAGTCAGGCTAGGAACAAGCATACTGGTTTTATCGATCAGAAACCCAGTGGTCCTAACCAAACAAGTAGCAACACTGGACAACCTAAGCGAAGGACGAATAACACTTGGAGTTGCCGCAGGTTGGTACGAACGAGAGTTTCAAGCCTGTGGGTATCCGTTTGACACTCGCGGCCGAACCCTTCAAACGAATATTGAGATTATGAAGCGTTTATGGACGGAGAACGCGGTGACTGGTGAGTACGGCCAATATTTATTCAAGAACGTAACAATGGAACCCAAGCCGGTCCAGAAACCTCATCCGCCCCTTTGGATGGGAGGATACGTTGACTCGGTGTTGCGTCGAGTGGGTAAGCTCGCCGACGGATGGATATCGTACTTCTATACACCGCAAAGTTTCGAGAAGAGTTGGTTAAAGGTACTTGAGAGCGCGAAATCGTCAGGTAAGAATGTGGGCACGTTTGGAAACTGCGACATGGTCCCCATCAGAATCGATCGGAGTCAAGCGGAAGCCCAACGTGTAACGAACGAATTCATCGTTGGACATTGTGACTTGCCAAAATGGAGCGAAGCCACGCCGAACAGCGCAATAGTTGGCACGGCCAAGGACTGCGCGAACACGGTCGAATCCTTCGTCAGTGCAGGCGTGCAGGAACTCGTATTGATGCCTTCCGTAGCCAAACTCTCGGAGATAGACGAGCAGATAGAAGAATGTGGCAAAGAGCTGCTACCGTCCTTCTCTTAAGTTAGCCACCGTCGATAACCCCGAAGAGAACAACATCGTCACCATCAGTCAACTGAGTCGTCAGAGTGACGCTTTCTCTTCCGTTTACGAATATCTTGAATTTAGGATCCAATCTACCGTCGTCGCCGATAATTTCCCCTTGCAATTTCCCTGAAGCCATCTTATTCAAAGTCGCGATGAGATCACGGACCGTGTGGCCATTCGTTTCAACCTGCTGTCTCTTAGTTCCTAACACCATCTGCCACAAACCGAACGCGCTCACGGTGACAGATACGGAACTCAATCTCGCAGACTCCTTAGCAAAATGCCCGCCGCTATCTAATGCATCTTCATGGCGAGTTATCCTCTATAGATGTCGAGTGAGGCATTTACATTTCACTCTCCGTCTATTCAACGCGCATTCGAATGCGATTATGTGCGCGTCACAACAAACAACTCTAGAAGATATTCTAGAGTTACGTTAATTAGAACACAATCTGATAGGGCATTTCTAATTCGGTGAATTCATGCAAACTCTTGAGCGTGTTGAACGATCAAATGACGAGGAGACACGCGTTGACGCTTTACAGAAGGTGCTCGGCAAGACTAGGTATACTACTGACATGATTGATCAATCGGCTCTTTATCTGAGGCTTGTTCGTTCTCCACACCCGCACGCCATTGTCAAGAGGATTGACTTTTCAGCTGCCGAAAAAATTAGCGGCGTGGTCAGGGTTGTAACTGGCAAGGATGTTCCAGGAGCTAATGAGGTAGGTTTTTTCATACAAGACCAACCCTTGTTCTGCGATCAGAAAGTTAGGTTCGTCGGCGACACGGTAGCTATGGTGATCGCTACGACTCCCGAGGCCGCTGAAACCGGCGTCGAAGCCGTGAAGGTACATTACGAACCGCTCCCAGCAGTCTACGATCCTCAGGAAGCTCTGAAGAGCGACGCTGTAAACATTCACGAGAAAGGTAACTTTCTTGATAGCTTCCTCGTTAGAAAAGGAGATGTGGAGAAAGGATTTCGCGAAGCCGATGTTGTGGTTAATGGCACCTATCAGACCCCTATCCAAGAGCAAGCGTATCTTGAGACTGAAGCCGCTCTAGCCTATCCGATACCTGATGGTATCGCCGTCCTCGGCTCGATGCAATGTCCATTTGCAGTAGAAAAGGCGGTAAAGGTTGTTCTTGGAAAAGCTGTTTCAAATATCCGAATAATTCTAGCGCCAACGGGCGGAGCATTCGGGGGGAAGGAGGACGCTCCGGACGAGGTTTGCGCTAGAGCTGCTCTAGCCACTTACCTCACCAAGAAACCTGCCCTTCTTGCCTTTTCGCGAGAAGAATCCACAATCTTCCATCCCAAACGACATCCCATCAGAATCGAGAGAAAGATGGGAGTTACTCGTAAGGGAAAGATTACGGCGGTTGAAGCGAACGTCTTGCTTGACGGAGGATCCTACGCATCACTGAGCTCACGCGTCCTGTTCCAGTCGGTGTGCTTGGTCTCAGGCGCGTACGATGTCCCCAACGTGCAGGTAGATGGAACGGTAGCTTACACGAACAAAGTCCCAATGGGTGCATTCAGAGGTTTCGGTAAGCCCCAAGCGCTCTTCGCCGCAGAACTCCAGATGGATGAGGCAGCTGAGCAACTGCACATGGACCCCTTCGAATTCAGACGCAATAACATCCTTCGAGTTGGATCAAAGACGGCCACCGGACAACTACTCTCCAGCAGCGTTGGCCTCGAAGAATGTTTGCTAAAAGCTGCTGAGGAGTCCGGATGGAGGAACAAGAGGCAGTTGTACTCGAAACCACAGGTTGGCGAGCTACGTCGTGGCATAGGCATGGCCTGCATGATTCATCCTACGAGCCTAGGGCCGCTTGGCGTAGACGTTGGATCTGGGATTGTTCAAGTGACCCAAGATGGGACTGTACAAGTATTCACCGGGATGACTGAGTACGGTCAAGGGATCTACACGGGTTTCGTGAAGATCGTCGCCAAGGTACTGGGCCTGAATAAGACGAAGATCAACGTCGAGATGGTGGATACGAATCTTGCGTTAGATTCAGGCCCCACGGTCGCTTCCAGAAGCACCGTAATGGGCGGTAAGGCGCTCTATCTCGCGGCAAATCAACTTAAAGACAAAATGGCGCGAGTAGCCGCGGAGTCCCTATCCTGCAAACCAGAAGACCTACTCTGGGAAAACGATACGATAAAGCGCGGGTCCGGCACGAAAGCGTTTGCCTTCGCTGAACTCGTGCGTGAATGCAGACGCAAAGGACTTGACCTTAGGGAAGAAGCATGGAACCGTGCAACAGGCATCAACTGGGATAAGGAAAAGGGAGAAGGTTCGCCTTGGAAGTCGTATTCATGGGCTGTTCACGTCGCGGAAGTTCAAGTTGACGTTGAAACCGGAAAAGTAGACTTACTGAACTATGTCGCCGCTCACGATTCTGGCACTGTGATTCTTCCAACTCAATTCAAGAGCCAGGTTTACGGCGGTGTCGTTCAAGGCCTCGGATACGCCCTGATGGAGGAGCTTCTGATCGGGGACAAAGGGCAAATCATGAATCCTGGATTCCTCGACTACTACATTCCAACCTTTGCGGACGTCTCAACAATCAAACCAATTCTGGTCGAGGCTCCTGACTTAGAAAACGGGCCGTTTGGAGCGAAGGGGATAGGCGAGCCACCAATCGAACCCGTCGCGGCCGCAGTCGGCAACGCCGTCTACCACGCCCTCGGATTTCCAATTCGAACATTTCCTTACACCCCAGAACGAGTTCAGACGGCTCTAGCGGCAAGAGATAACTCATGAAATCGTTCCAATACCTAGCGCCAATCGCCCCATTCAACTACCTAAGACCAAACAACATGGGCGAATTACTCGAGGCGCTGACCCAGTATGGTTCAAAGGCAAAGATGATCGCAGGCGGAACCGACCTGACAATCGCCCTAAAACTACGCTCAATCCACCCCGAAACAATAATCGACCTTAGCCGCCTTCGGTCCACATTATCCGGAATAACCCTGACTAAGAACAGTCTACGAATCGGTGCAATGACAACTTACACCGAACTTGAACTGAACCCGAATATCAAACGTTTCGCGAGGGCTTTGAGTGAGGCGGCTTCACAAGTCGGAACTTACCAGATCCGAAATCTCGGAACGATCGGAGCGAATCTGGCCAACGGTTCTCCCGCCGCCGACACGGCGCCGCCGCTCATTACCCTCTCAGCGAAAGTAACCCTGCAAGCCAAAAGCGGGGAGAGAACGATGCCAGTGGAAGATTTCTTTACGGGCGTAAAGAGGACTGCAATCCGCCCAGATGAAGTGATCACATCCATCGAGATCCCTCAAGCCCAGGGTGTTTCGAGCTACTGGATGCGAGCTGCAAAACGAAATGAGAACGTAATATCCGTAGTTTCAGTTGCGGTGGCTTCCGAAGTGAAAGGCAACGACTTCGGAACCAGCAGAATCGCTCTCGGAGCAGTCGCGCCCACTCCTCTTTTAGCAAAGAAAAGTTCTGAGAAACTTACTGGAAGCCCAGTCACGGAAGAGACAATTGATGCTGTCGCCAAAACTGCTGGAGATGAAAGCAGGCCAATAACCGATGTGAGGGCTAGCGCCGAATACAGAAGACAACTCGTCCGCGTCCTCACGAAAAGGTCCATCAAGAAAGTCGTGAACATAGCGCGGGGGATCGAGCGATGAAGCCAGAACCATCGGTCGAAGTAACATGCACAATCAACGGAACGCTCCTCCATAGGAAGATTCTACCGAACCTAACTCTCTGTGATTTCCTACATGACGAAGTCGGCACTACTGGTGTGAAGAAAGGTTGCGACACGGGCGAATGTGGGGCCTGTACCGTCCTAATGGACGGAAAACCTGTCACCTCATGCCTCGTGCTGGCTCCACAATTGGATGGGCATGAGATCACAACTATCGAAGGGTTAGGAAGTGAAGCGGCACTTCATCCAGTTCAGGAAGCGTTCATCGAACTAGACGCGGCCCAATGCGGATATTGCATTCCCGGAATGATAATGACCGCTTCCGCCTTGTTGAAGGAGAAACCGAACATTACAGAGGACGAACTCAAACGTTACCTTTCAGGTAATCTTTGTAGATGTACCGGATATCAACAACAACTTCAAGCAGTCCTGCTTGCCTCCAAGAAGGCGGTAGGCCGGACGAACAAATGAATTAGAAGTGATTGCTTTCTACGTAAGACTACACATTGGGCGAGACGATAAAACTTACGCAGAGAAGGCATTGATTGAAGTCATGGGACGAGATAAATGGCTAACCCTAATCCAGAACTCAACGACAGAACCGATAATCCTCGTAAGGTATGAATAACGAAGACTCAATCTATGTCGGGTAGTCCAACAAGTCGTTGGCTATTGATCCGTTGCCCCCACTGTGACTCCGCTCTTAAAATTGTCCCACACCAAAAGGAGATCCCCGATGGCTACATCTTCGCTGAGCTGGCTAAGCACGAACAATGCTCAAATCCAAATTGCCGACTATCGTTTCGAGTAACAGTCGACATAAGCGTCTCAAAGGTGGCTAACGAAGTAAAGTGGTCGAAACCGGATTGATCTATAGACACCTATTAGCTCTTCAATGCCCATATTGCGGGGGTTCTAACATCATTTCCTCGATGCTCGAAAAACAGGATGGCGCATCAGGGTACTATATCATGGAGACGAATAGCTCACAAACAGATTGTGCCGGGTGTAGCAGACAATTCAACTACCAAATCGAGGATCTCCACGTAACCCCATAACCAAATGCTTCTTGAAAACCAAAAAGACTAACCAGTTCTGGGTAAGCAGATCTAGTTGGTACTCGGATGGATATTTCAATTCGCACCGAGTTTGAACTCAGAGATAGTGAGGGGAATTCTGACCCCAATTTGCCGGTCCCAGTAAGCCGGGCCTATCGAGGTTGAGGTAGGGGAACCCCTAAAGCATTGATCGTTGATCATTGATGGCGTTGTTTAATCATGATGCCTAGGTTCGAGAAGGAAGGACAACGATTTGTGTGCGATAAGTGTGGTTTCGAAACGAACAGTCCAGAAATCTTCCCCTTACACAAGAAGAACTGCCCCAAAGTCTAGTTCCCTAGGCCCATAAGGCCACGCACACGAAGACGTTTAATAAAAAACTGGGATTTTCCGCCCTTACCGTTCCTAGGATCTTAGCCTAGTATTTTCGGTGCTTCTGGTAACAGTCTCTACAGTAGACCGGTTTACCAGACGTTGGCACAAACGGTACTTGCGTATCAGCGCCGCATTCGGAGCATTTGACGTCCGTCATTTGCCTCGGGGCGCGATCACTTCTATTGTCATAACCCATTTCGTTTTCCACCGTCCCAATTTTCTAGTTATACGAAAGATAATACTCGCAGCGGTAATCGGTATGACCTTGACGGTCGTCCCATCATCCACGCAGGTAAGATCTCCAGTATACCACCTCCCTAATACGCAAGACCACCATAAAAACCAATTCCGTGCCCATACTCTTAGACAATTGACGATAGAAGACCCAGGAGAGAGCAAACGCACCTCATTTCCTAACTCCCCCCCGCCTTTCCCATTCCGCTCTCTCAGACGGCGGGTATGGTTCTTCGAGGAAGCCTCAATGAAGTAAGAAAAGGAAGGATTAAATGCGTATATGGTTGCAGGCCCGCAATTCGGTTGTAATCTAACATGCAGTTCTGCTCGAAATGTAGTCTGGCGCTCATTCCAACTAAGAAGGAAAAGATCGTTGTCCTAGCATGCCCCAAATGCGGAGAAGAAACCAGACGGGCGAATCCGGTAGTACAGAAACTTGAAACGCCAAAGGAAGCTATCGTGGTAATCGGCAAGGACGAGAAGAACCTGCAGACTCTCCCGAAAATGAAAGTTAACTGCCAAAAATGCCGGAACGGCGAAGCCTTCTACTGGATGGTACAAACCCGCGGCGGCGATGAAGCCTCGACCCAGTTCTTCAAATGCACGAAATGCGGGTGGACATGGCGAGAGTATTCCTGAAAGAAATCAGGTAAGCTGGGCTTTGCAATTCGGGGTTACGGTTCCGAATTTTGGCACCTGCTGCGGCTCTCCCGGAGAGCTCGCTGAACTAGCCGTTGAGGCGGAGGATTCTGGCTGGGAGGGCTTCTTCATCTTTGACCACATTCTATACAGCAACGATGAGCACGTTCCATTAGTGGACCCTTGGGTTGCTCTGGCAGCCATTGCAATGAATACAAAGCGAATGCGAATCGGACCATTAGTTACGCCGCTCGCTCGCCGTCGACCGTGGAAGCTCGCACGGGAGACCGTCTCAATTGACCACCTATCCAAGGGTAGGCTAACGCTTGGAGTCGGCCTCGGTGATCCCGCTGACCTGGATTTCACATCTCTTGGCGAGGACGGCGATGACCAGGTACGTGCCGAGAAACTTGATGAAGGGTTAGAGGTACTGGTTGGGCTATGGCGCGGTGAACCGTTCAGTTACGTCGGGAAACACTATGAGGTGCGAAATGTTCAGTTCCTGCCCCAACCCCTTCAATCGCCGCGGATTCCGATCTGGGTGGCTGGCAGGTGGCCGAAAAGGCAACCATTTCTTCGCGCTGCCCGATGGGACGGCGTGTTCCCCCTAGGATTAGCGCGAGGCAGTAAGTTGAATCCAGAAGAAATCCGAGAAATCCTCTCATTCATTAGAAATCACAGAGCGGACAAATCCCCCTACGACGTTGTTGCAACCTCGGGTGCAAACGGCCAGGGAGACGATAACGAAGTGCTACGCGCATATGCCGCCGCCGGCGCGACGTGGTGGATGGAGGACATGCGCAACTGGCGCAACTCAAAACAAGAGCTAGAAAGACGAATCCGCAAGGGACCACTTAGAATCTAGTATGCATCAGCGAGGGCGGGCAAACCCTGCCCTCACAAATCTACCTCGTCCGCTTCCTCTTCTCACCCATCGTCAAAGCCAGAACAGCCATCTTCGTGAACATGCCATTCGCAGCCTGTGGATATATCATCGAGTGGGGTCCATCCATAACCTCGTCCGTGGCCTCCTCACCCCTAAGCACGGGTAATACGTGGGTGACGATGGCTTTCTTGTCCATCTTATCGAGAAGGCCATGAGTTAGAGTCCAATCACGATATTTCTCATGCAATTCAGCCTCACGGTCCTTCCCAAACTTGCTAGCCCCCACCCTGAGTAATTCGTTGGAAGCCCAGTTTCTCGGAAATACACCCTGCGCCCCCTCCAGCGCCGAGTTCAGATCGTTAGTGATTTGGAATTCTCCGCCTGATGCTTGGGAGTTCGATTTCGCCTCCTCAACAATCTTTGAATCAATTTCAAATCCAGGTGGATAAGCAAGCACAACATCCATTCCGAATCTGGGCATGAGTAAGGCTTCCTCTTGTATGCTGCATCGGCCTCGAAAGCTTTTCGCGTAAGCCCACATAATCACATACTTCTTCCTTCTCACCTTCCCAAGCCCCTCCTGAACGGTCATCATGTCTGCGAGGCCTTGGGTTGGGTGGTATGTGCAGCAGGCCATGTTTATGACGGGAATCTCCGCGTGCCTTGCATATTCTCGTACGACAGATATCCCAGCTCCGTACACGTAATCGATGGCTGAATCCAAAATCCGGACGCCGAGACCTTGGCCGTACAAGTCATACATCTTAGCAACATCCTTCGCCGCCTCCCCCGACCCTAAGCGGGTTGTGGAGACATCGATGTACTGCCCGTGGCCTCCAAGATATGTCATTCCAGCTTCAAACGCAGCCCTCGTCCTAGTCGATGGCGCGTAGAATAGCATGAAGAAAGTCTTGTCTGCAAGAAGGTGCGGAACGCGGCCGCGATGGTATTTCACCTTAAGGTCCCTTGCCAGCTTAAGCGCAGCCTCTAGCTCTTCCAGCGACCAATCTTGAGTGGTGATCAGATCCTTACCCGCAAGGTCGACCTTCGGCATCTGTCTTTACCTCGTTTTCGATTAGCGGAAGCTGCTGGTAGATAGGCGGGTAAATAGAAGTTCCTGCGCGGGAAACGTCGTGAAAGTTGATAAGGATATAATATCGCATTTCGTGGTCTTCGATCAGTGCGAAGTGTTTCAAGTTGAATGAGAAACTCATCGTGATTGCGCTTGGGGGAAACGCCTTGCTCAAGCGAGGCCAGAAAGGTACTTTCGACGATCAATACCAGAATGTCAAAGGAACTGTGGCTAAGGTCGCAGATCTAATCGAGCGCGGCCACAAGATAGTATTGACGCATGGCAACGGGCCACAGGTCGGGGCAACCCTACTCAGGCATGATGCGGCGAAGAGCATAGTTCCGCCATTTCCACTGGATGCATGCGGCGCCGAAACGCAGGGATTCATCGGGTACATGATACAACAGGCACTCAGGAATGAACTCAAGTCGCGCGGAATCGACAAGTTCGTCGTGACGATGATAACCAGAGTTATCGTCGATAAACACGACTCAGCCTTTCAGAACCCAACGAAACCAATTGGGCCGTTCTACTCGAAGGAAGAAGCGGACAAGGTGCGGGAACAGAAGCCCGAGTTAGTTATCAAGGAAGACGCTGGACGGGGCTATAGGCGTGTAGTGCCTTCGCCTGATCCCAAGATTATAGCCGAACGTACCGCGATAAGGGCTTTGATTGACGCCGGCTTCATAGTTGTTGCATGCGGGGGAGGCGGGATCCCCATAATCGAGGAGAACGGGCACGCGGTTGGGGTTGAAGCGGTCATCGACAAGGACCTCGCCGGTCAAAGACTAGCCACACTTATCGGCGCCAACATATTCGTCGTCTTAACGGACGTCGATGGCGCCTACGTAAACTACGGCAAACCCAATCAAGAAAAGATAAAGGAAATTACAACAGGGAAATTGAGGAATTACGCGAAGGAGGGGCAATTCAAAGAGGGAAGCATGGCGCCGAAAGTTGAAGCTGCAATTCGGTTCGTTGAGAGCGGAGGTGAACGTGCGGTAATCGCAGCCCTCGGAGATTTGATCGGAGCTTTGGACGGTAAAACGGGAACGCAGATAACCGTGCCAAAAGTTTAAGTCGAATCCCGGAACCGAGTGGGTCGAGGTACTAAGTTTGGTTTCATTCGTAGGGTTATGGAGTGGCAAAAGCTTCCTTGACACGAACGATTTCTCACAGGAGGAAGTCAAGAAGATTCTTGACGCGGCCGACGAGCTGAGAAAACTTTTCCGGGCACACAAGAAACATGCGTACTTGCCCGGTAAGACGCTTTTCATGATGTTTTACAATCGATCCCTCAGAACAAGAAACTCGTTCGAGGCGGGTATGTATCAACTCGGCGGGCACGCTCACTTCCTAAGCCCCCAAGACGTTTACACACCGGCATTGCCGGAAGACATGATCGCCTACCAAACCGAAGCAATCTCCGACGTCGCCAGAGTGTTGAGCAGGTACGGTGACGCGATCGCAATACGAATCTACGGCGACGCCGCAAAGTGGATTATCGGAAGAGGCCACAAGGTCGTTCAAGAATTCGCCAAACACGCCACGATCCCCGTGCTAAACATGGAGGACGACATGTACCATCCATTCCAAGCTCTAGCAGACGCACAGGCCATGAGACAGGCAATTCCCAAACTCAAAGGGAAGAAACTAGTCGTATCTTATGCCTACTCGGGAGGCCTCAAACCTCTCGCCGTGCCTCAAAGCGAGGTGCTCATCGGAACACAGTTGGGAATGGATGTTATTCTGGCGCATCCCCCAGGCTTCGAACTTGAAGACGTAGTGACGCAAGCTTGCAAAGCAAATGCCGATCGTTACGGCGGCGGCTTCCGCGTCGTGAACGATATGAAGGAGGCCTTCCAAGGGGCAGACGTTGTCTACCCCAAAGCCTGGTCTCCAAAGCAATACGTCCCACCCCTCAACGCCTCAGTCGACAAGAATGGCGCAACGACCTACCAGGACAAGTTCAAGGACTGGATATGCACCCAAGAAATGATGGACCTCACGAACAAGGGCAAGTACATGCACTGCGGACCAGCCGACCGGGGACAAGAAGTCACCGACGACGTAATCGACAACATGGACTATTCACTGTACTTCGAAGAAGCCGAAAACCGACTACATGTTCAGAAAGCGGTTATGGCAATGGTGATGGGCGGGCGCCCGTCGAAGCGGCGAAAATGAACAAGGTATAATCTGGAACCGGGTTCTGCATCGTGAAGCCTCAAGCAGAACCCGTCATACTTGCGAATTGGGGAAGACGCTTCATCGCTTGGATGATAGACTACATAATCATCAATGTCATGCTCGCATACTTTCGCCTTGAGGATCTAGAAACCAAACTCCTGCCCCCGTTCCTGCTGCCGCAGCTTTGGTCTCCGTTATCAATACTCATCCTCTTTCTGTACTGGACATTCTTGGAATGGTACTTCGGCAGATCAATTGGACAGCTATTACTCAACATTCGACTGACGGATACTAAGGGAGGAAACGTAAGTCTCGTCGCCTCTGCAATTCAGAGCATCGGAAAATCGGTATCCTTCCCTCTTCTCCCGTTGGATTGCCTGATTGGATGGGTATACGGGCCGTGCCGAAAATTAAGGCAGAGGCTCTTCAACAAACTGTCTAATACTATTGTCATATACCTCGGCAAACCAATGCAAACCATTAACCAAGGCGAATACGCGCAAGAAGCCTAGCTTCGATTTTCCAGAAATTCGGAACAGAATGTTGTTCGACAGGTTAAAGGTTCAACTTATAATTCGTCAACCGAATTTGGAAGTTGAAGCAGCATGGCTGAGTACGACGTCATCGTAATCGGTTCAGGCCCTGCGGGTCTCACTGCCGCAATCTATGCAGGCCGTGCTTTGGTGAAAACCCTCGTAGTGGGCGGTAGGTTATCGGGCGGGCAGCTCATGCTAACGAGTGGCGTAGAGAACTTTCCAGGGTTCTCAGAAGCGGTACAAGGCCCTCAACTTATGCAAGAGATGAGAAAGCAAGCCGAGCGATTTTGCACCCAAATTATTGACGATGACGTTGTGTCAGTTGATTTTTCGCATACCCCGCTCAAAGTCACGGTTGGCAGCGAAACTCATACTTCGAAATCGGTCATAATAGCAACTGGGTCTTCCGCAAAATGGCTGGGTATACCTTCGGAATCTAAGTTACGCGGCCGTGGCGTTTCGAGCTGCGCAACTTGTGATGGTTACTTCTTTCGGGGTAAGCGTGTTGTTGTCGTCGGTGGCGGAGACACGGCGACGGAAGAGGCCCTCCATTTGACGAAGTACGCAACTGAGGTTGTTGTTGTTCATAGACGGGATGAGTTGCGAGCCAGCAAGATAATGCAGCGCAGGGCTTTGTCTAACGAGAAGATCAAACTTGTTTGGGACTCAGTGGTTGACGAGATCCTGGGGCAGCAGAAGGTGGAGGGTGTGAAGGTGAGGAACCTGAAGACCGGTGAACTATCTATTCTCGCGTGTGACGGCGTATTCGTAGCCATAGGCTTCGAGCCAAACACGAAAATATTTGGGCGGCAAATCAAAATGGACGAGAAGGGTTACATTCTCACCGAGCACGGAACGAAAACGTCCGTAGAAGGCGTATTCGTTGCGGGAGACGTACACGACTACAAGTATCGACAGGCCGTGACGGCTGCCGGTGAGGGATGCAAAGCCGCCTTGGATGCGCTCGCATACCTCGAAGAGCAGAAAGAAGTCACAGTAGCTGCACGAGAAAAGTGATTCCGCTATGGACCGGTGCGGTTTTCAACCCGCATCCCTGAATTGGCTTGGGACTTCGAACTGAAACCTCTGATTCGATGGTCAAACGGCGTAGCCATTCGATGCGGCGAAACTAGGTTACTCCTGGATCCGCTGGACAGCGACCCTGCGATCCCCAACCTGTTCATTACCCATGCGCATTACGACCATTCAAAGGGATTCCAGTTTCCCACCCAGAAGAAATACTCGACCAAAGAAACGAACGAACTCTACGAGGCCGACACTGGACGGAAGCCCGGTAATTGGGAACCTATTCGGGTTGGTCGACGTTTGACGTTAGGAGAGGTTGAGGTCGAGGCGCACGATGCAGGACACGTGCTTGGGTCAGTTCAATATGAAATCATAACCCAAGATGAAAATGTAGTCTATGCAAGCCACATCAATTTCACCGACACTCTGATCTCCAAAGCGGCCGAAGTAGCACCGTGCGATACCCTAATCCTTGAAGCGACATTCCCCGCCTCGTCCCAAAGCCTTCCGCCTCGTGAATCAGTTATCGCGGACATCGTCAAATGGGCCTTGGAGTGTGTTGGTGAGCGACGGGTTCCAACCTTCGCTACAGACACCATTGGAAACGCGCAGGAACTGGTCAAGGTTTTCAATACGTGGACAGAGTTGTCCGTGATAGTCCACCCGCGAATAGCTCGAATCACCCAAGTTTACGCGAATAACGGGGTAGGGTTGCGTTTTGTGGACGCGGGAACGGAAGAGGCGCAGTCTCTGATGGGAGACGCTAAATGCGTGGTGATAATCCCTAAGCGATTTGATGCCACTCGTTATGGAGAATTTAGGATTGCCCACGTAACCGGTTGGCCAACCGCGGCTGAGAGGGCCGCGGGCAAAGTATTCACTCTAAGCGAGCAAGCTGATCTAGACCAGTTGCTCCGGTTCGTGAAAGAAGCTCGACCGAAGACGGTTTTCACTTTTCGAGGAGGCAGCAGGCTCCTTGCAGAACTTGTTTCCAAACGGTTCGGCATGGTGGGACGAGCGCTCGTAGCTGACATACCACGCGCCAAACCAGCTCAACCAAAACTCGACGAGGAAAGAGTGGGGGCTTGCGAGGGCTTCATCCTGAAAAGCATTCAAGTTCCAGACTTTACCTATGAAAAATCCGAGCTTGTAGCCCGGGTGTTCAACGAGGGCTTCAAACTGCAAGAAGTGGAGGAAGCGTTGAATCGCTTAACGCGCAAAGGTCTGCTAAGGTACTCTGAACTAACAGGCGGATACTCGCTCTCGAGCGTGCCGCCATAACCGCTAGGAAAACCTAGAGGCCCAGGCCCTTGAACAGGAATTTCTTTTGGCAATAGGGACAGTATGGGCTTTCGCGTGGTATAGTTTGGCTGCAGTATCCACATCTAATGTATGCTGACGCAACCTGCAACTTTCATCAAGCCTTATGCTGAATGAATTTTCTTTTTGATATTTAACCCCTATACTTGCAAACTTGCTCCCAGACACCAACCGGATTATTACAAGGTCCAAGCAACGTAAACTGGTGCAGTTGGAAAACCTGAAATCGTCTCCTGATCGTAGAGGGATTCTGTGTTCTAATAATGGAGGAACTCGGTTCTAAAGAAACTGCGTACACTAAGCGGACTCCGCTCTCCCGTGCGCTCTTCGCTCGCGCAAAGCACGTTCAACCTGCAGGAGTCTCGTACCGAAACCGGTACTTTGAACCATACCCGTTTTTCGTTAGGGAAGCTCGCGGGGCCAACCTCATCGATCTTGACGGTAACGAATACACGGACTACTGGTGCACGCATTTCGCCATGATCCTTGGGCATGCTCATCCAATCGTTATGCAGGCAATCAAGAACCAGGCGGAACTTGGTTGGCATTTCGGGTTTGAACACGAACTAGAGGTGACGCATGCTGAAACCTTAAGCAGGCACGTGCCAAGTGCGGAAATGATTCGCTATACTAGCTCAGGAAGCGAGGCCAACTTCTTCGCAATTCGTTTGGCAAGGACATTCACGAAAAGGGACCGAATCGCTAAGTTTGAGGGAGGTTGGCACGGTGCCTATGATCCGCTCCATCTTGCGATGACGCCACCCTTCGAAAAACCACTCTCCGGTGGCATCCCAGTAGCTTCCCAAGCCGACACACTCGTGGTCCCCTACAACGATCTTGACGGATTTCTGGAAAGGACGAAAGGCGAGCGGTTGGCATGTGTCATCCTTGAACCCGTCCTAGGAGCGGGAGGAATGATTCCGGCGGACAAGGAGTTTCTCAAGGGGCTAAGGGAATACTGCAACGACACCGGTGCACTGCTGATTTTCGACGAAGTGATTACCGGGTTTAGGGTTGGCTTGAGTGGTGCGCAGGGATTTTTCAACGTCAAACCCGACGTTACGGTAATGGGGAAGATAATCGGCGGCGGCCTGCCCATCGGCGCGATCTGCGGATCACGCGAAATAATGGAGAGAATGGACCATACAAAATACTCAGGCTCAGAATTGGCTTATCATGGTGGTACGTTCGCCGGCAACGCTCTGACCCTAGCCGCAGGGCTTGCTACGATCGACGTACTAGAACACACTCCTGTCTACGAGCACGTAGACAAACTCGGAGAAAAGGCGCGAACGTCGCTCAACAGGATTTTCAAGGAAAACGCATTCCCGGCTCAAGCGACCGGTATGGGCTCACTCTTCAGCATACACACAACAGACAAGGCTCCCATAAAGGACGCGGGAGACTACGCGAATTGTGATCACGAACGATCGAGGAAACTGTTCAGCAATTTGCTTGATGACGGGATAGCGGTACTGGTTCCGGAGAGGCTACACGGTGCAATCAGCTACGCACACACAGATTCCGACATTGACAACCTAACTGCGTCCGTAGAGCGATTTGTGAAGAGTAGTATCCAGGTCTGATTCTTCTTGGTTAGAAGGTTTTGAGCATAACGGATCGATCATCACTTGAGAAATCGAGCCGCGGGGTAATGGGAGGTAGGTCGAGCACTGTTCTCAATCCCGGTTCCAGCTTCTTCAATTTTGGTACTGTGTTGACTATGATGGCTGGGGTTGCGCTATCTCCTTGGACGCCTCCGCGAATTGTCATATCTACGGGCGGGGTACCATCGATGAGGACCGAGTCGTGCGGGTTTGGAGCCCCCAAATACATTCGCAGATCAAGCACCACCAGTTCTTGGCCGGCGAGAATGCCTTTTGCGACTTGACGAACCCCCGCCACTTGACCAGCTTGAACCTTGATGTGATTGCTCTGAACTTCTTTTTCAGCGATTACGGGTGTAATCCGCTCTTGAATCTCGCCAACCTTCCAACCCATGGCTAAAGAAACGAGGCCTACCGACTCGGGCAGGCCGACATGTTTGATTGTTCCCTCGGCAACTTTCCTGTCGAAATCTGCGGGAGTCATTCCGGCTCCAATTTTCTTCTGAAGTGGCAACCTACGAAGTGACGCATCGACTATTCGCTCCGCTCGAATAGAGTTCACTTTCTGGCACACACCGCTCAATGCTACAGCCAAAGTATCCAGTAGAAAGCCAGGATTGATTCCTGATCCAATAACGACGGCGTTTCTCTTTCTTGCGAGTTCATCCAGCTCTTTCGCCAGCGCGGGGTGTTTAGCGAAGGGGTATGTGAGTTCTTCAGCGGTTGAAACAACGCTTGTTCCATGTTCAAGAATCTCAATTAATTGAGGATGAATTGTTTTCATGTAGGATGAGGTTGCATGCGTAACGACGTCCACACCCTCGCCTTTCAGGGATTCCTTTGCCTTGTCGGTTACGAGGATGCCTGTATTTCGGGAGTTAACGAGAAGTTGTCCAACGTCTTTCCCAACTTTAGCTCGGTCAATATCCACGGCGCCTACCAATTGTACCCAGGGTCTTGATAATAGAACTTCAACGATTCCCAACCCTATCGGCCCTAACCCATATTGAACGACTTTGACCTTGTTCACGACCACTGCACCACAGTTGATCTTGGAGGCTTGGTGGCTATGAAGATATGCAAAAGATGTTCATCGAGCGCGTATACAGTAAGCGCGAAACTTCTTTTAGCTCAAGAGAAGCGCAGCAAGGCAGGGCCTCGGTTTGACTGAACCCCACCGCATAACCTACGACCTCCTTCCCCCGCTAACCTATCTGGTGATGTACGCGGTTCTCTCAGGGTTCGCGCTAGCATTCCTGTACGGTTTCTATCGGCGAGTTCGCATTTACTTCAAAGGCGCCCCCCCACCGAAACTTGATTACTTCCCAGAACGCATCTTCAGAACCATCACTAACGTCTTCGCTCAACGAAAAGTCGCAAAGAAACGCTATCCAGGCTTAATGCACGTACTAATTTACAGCGGTATCATTGTTCTGTTCATCGGAACCACTCTAGTGATGATAGATAGTGATCTCTGGGTTCCCCTTTTCCACCAACAAATCCTCGTAGGTTACTTTTACCTCACGTTCGAATCTTTCCTCGACGCGTTCGGAATCGTCGCGATAATCGGGCTTCTTATCGCCATCTTCAGGCGGTTCGTCTCAAGGCCCCCTAACCTTCCCACGTCGCGAGATGACTTATTCATCTATTCAACTCTAATCGTGATATTGCTCACGGGTTATCTGCTGGAGGGAATCCGGCTCGCCGTTGACAAGCCCGCCTGGGCTCCGTGGTCCTTCATCGGCTACCGAGTTGCCCTCTTCCTAGACAGCCGCGGCCTAGTCGGACCCTCGATTGTTCTATTCTATCAGGGTTTATGGTGGTTTCACGCCCTCCTCGCATTCACGGCGGTAGCTAGCATACCATACACAAAACTCTTCCACATCTTCACCGCTCCACTCAACACACTCTTCATCCACCTACGGCCCAAAGGTCAACTCAGCAGTCCTTTCGACCTGAGGCAGGTTCTGGCATCGGGAAGCTTCGATGTGAAAGTCGGCGCTTCAGCCATCACAGATTTCTCTTGGCAGCAAAGGTTGTCTTTTGATTCATGCACCCAATGCGGCCGATGCACCAATGCATGTCCCGCAACCGCCGCGGGAACACTCCTCTCCCCCATGCACCTGATACTCAAACTCAGAAACGTGATGCTGACTCAGAGCACACTTGACGGAGGAAGCTCAAGCTCAATCATGCCGGGTATCGTGAACCCCGAGGAACTTTGGGCCTGCACCACCTGCCGAGCATGCGTCAACGAATGCCCAGTCCTCATCGACCACGTGGACGCAATCGTTGACATGAGAAGGCATTTGGTCGGTGAAGGAAAATTGGACCGACCTAAGAGAGACCTGTTAACGAATCTTGGCAATTCTTCAAACCCCTACGGGCTGCCGCAATCGGACCGCATGAAGTGGGCCGAAGGGTTGGGCGTAAAAACGGCGAAGGAGCAGCCCGAGTTTGACGTACTCTACTGGGTTGGATGCTCAGGCTCGTACGATCCACGAAATCAAGCCGTATCACGGGCAATGGTTAAGATTCTTCAGGCCGCGAACATTCGTTTCGTTATCCTTGGAACCGAGGAGAAATGCAACTGCGAGGCTGCGAGGCGGCTGGGAGAAGAAGGACGATTTCAACAGAGCGCGATAGAGTTAGCGGAGGTCTTCAAGAAGTACAACGTAAAAACCGTTCTAACACAATGCCCGCACTGTTTTAACACATTCAAGAACGAGTACCCCGAATTCGGAACAGACTTCACCGTCATACACCACTCACAATTCATAGAACAACTCATCAAGACAGGGAAGCTAAAGCTCAAACCTGAAGCCAAGCGTACAATCACGTTCCACGACCCTTGCTACCTAGGTCGGTACAATGGATTTTTCGATTCCCCAAGGGAAATAATCTCCTCATTGGTTCCCACAGCGACGGTGGAGATGAAACGGTCCAGGGAGGGCAGTTTCTGTTGTGGGGCGGGCGGTGCAAACTTCTGGTATAAGGTTGAGCAGAAGAAGAAAGTGGGAGCGATCCGTTTCGAGGAAGCACAGGAAACTCAAGCAAACGTCGTAGCCACCGCTTGCCCCTTCTGTACATCCATGCTTGAAGACGCATCAGTTGCGGCAGGGGCTAAGGAATCCATTACAGTGCGTGACATCGCGGAACTCGTAGCTGAGCAAATCTCAGCGACATAACGTATTAATTCGATGATGCGTTGAGGCAGCCACCCTCTTTGTGATCGGCGATGATAAAAATCCTAGTTCTCATGAAACAAGTCCTTCAAACGGCCGACCTCAAAGTCGACCGTAGTACCAAGACCATCGTAACCCAAGGAGTGCCTCGAGTCATAAGCGAGACTGACAAGAACGCGCTCGAGGAAGCGGTGAGAATCAAGGAGAAGCATGGCGGCAAAATTACCGCCATAACGCTCGGCCCGCCTGAAGCAAGGGAGGCACTGAGAGAGGCGCTGGCTATGGGAGCGGATGAAGCCTGCTTGCTCACAGACCCGCTCTTTGAGGGTTCAGATGCTCACGCAACGGCGAATGTCTTAGCGGCTGCGGTTACCAAGATTCTTGAATACGATTTAGTGCTCTGCGGAGCATATTCAGAGGACCTGTTCGCTTTCCAAGTTGGCCCGCGACTCGCGGAGATGTGCAATTTGCCGCAGTTAACGTACGCCGCCAAGCTGACCTTGGAGGGCGACCGGGTTATTGTGGAGAGGGATCTTGAGAATGAGAGGCAGGTTGTGGAAGCAAAACTTCCATGCTTGGTTAGTGTAGTTAGGTAGATCAATGAGCCTCGGCTTCCAACCCTGATGGCAATTATGGCGGCGTCAAAGAAGCCTACAAATGTCTGGGCTGCAACCGACCTTGCATTGGGGCCGGAAGAGCTTGGGTTCGACGGGTCGTTGATCGATGTCGTCAGAAGTTCGGTCACAGTTGGAGAAAGAAGACGGATCGTGCTTCAAGGTGAAGCGCGAGAGATAGCGCCGAAGATTGCCAAGGCCTTAGTTCAAGAAGGAGTTCTGAAGGCGGCCTGAGTATGTCACAAGAGAACAAAGGAGTCTGGGTATTCTCCGAATCTCCACAATTAACGCTGGAGTTGATGGGTAAGGCTAGGAGCCTGGCCGATAGCCTTGGCACTGAAGTTGTAGCAGTTACTTCGACGGAGGATGGGAATAAGCTAATTCAAAATGGCGCTGACAAGGTCCTAACAATAACCGACCCAGCTTTTGGTTTCTTTCAAGTCGACACTTACACCGACGCCTTCGAAAACCTCGTAACGGAACGGAAACCCGACATTCTTCTAATCGGAGCGACTCGAAATGGGTTGGAGTTCGCCCCGCGCCTAGCCGAACGCCTAAAGACGGGTTGCGTAACCGAAGCAACCCGACTCGAACTCGACGCGGAAAAGAAGTATCTGCTAATGGATCGGGTTACTTGGGGTGGCAATTTGGTTGAGACTCATATATCAAAAACCAAACCACAAATCGCAACCGTCGCCAAAGGACTCTTCTCCCCCAACCCTCCAGACGCGACGCGAAAGGGAGAGGTAATCAAGGTTGAACCGAAATTCAAACCCCCAAGCACAAGGTTAGTTGAAACGAAACCGAAACCTGTGAAAGGTGTGAAGCTTGGTGACGCTCCCATCATCGTTTCGTTCGGACGTGGCGTACGGAAGAAGGAGGACATAGCTTTAGTCGAACAGCTCGCCCAAACTGTCGGCGGTGTAGTCTCCTGCTCTAGGCCCATAGCGGAGGATCTGCGGTGGTTGCCGGAGGACCAATACGTAGGTCTTTCAGGTCAGAAAGTAAGTCCGAAGGTGTACTTCGCGCTTGGAATTTCAGGGCAAATTCAGCACCTAACCGGAATCAGAAACAGTAGGGTCATAGTTGCCGTAAACAACGACCCGAAGGCACCAATATTCGAATTCAGTGATTATAATGTCATAGCCGACTTATACGAATTCGTACCCGCCTTGATAGATGCCGTGAAGCAATTAGGAAAGACCTGAGTAAGGAACAAGGTCCCGATTTTACCAGGGCCTCTCCACCGGATAGGCACTCTTCTTTCGCGGTGGAATCAATCCAAGGCATGTTCCCTTGTGGTACGAAATCATAGAAACACTATGGATTCTGAACCTTCTTTGAATGTCACGATACGGTGCACCGTTCACGATCATCCTGTCAAGCTGCTTTCGCTCCTTAAGCTTGCAAAGCTTACAACTAATCTCTACCACTGCTCCAAATAATGGCCTAGTTGTAGCAGGTGAACTACCTAGGGATAACTTCAGAAACTACAAATTATTAACATTACCTGCAAACCTCTGCGCGTATAACGACTACTTGCGGCTCGCTAAGTATGAATCAACGATGGGAATGAGAGGATAGACGCTGATAGAAGGGTGATGAACAACCGCGGGTCGCGTGCTAGCGATAGTAGTGTCCGGCCTTGGAAGTCGATGTCGGTTGTCGTATTGAGAATATCGTCGGCACCTAATTCTTGAGCTATGCTGAAGATTCGATCAAGATTACGATCAGGTAGTCGGTAGAGAAGTCGCCTTAGCCAAGACATCGCCCGCAAGTCGAATCCGAACATCCTTCGCCAACGGACTTCATATTCTTCCAGGCGCGACGCGGAAAACTCTCTGTCAAGTACGGCTTCCGCTGCAGTTTCGCCCGCGATTTGACCGCAGGCCAGGCCAAATACTATTCCCCCGCCCGTTGTTGGTTTGACCTGTGACGCTGCATCCCCAACTGCTAGGATATTGTCTGTGTAAGTCCGGTTTACTGCTCCTCCTACCGGAATGGGGTGGTAGCTTGGCGCGGTGATCTGTTTCGAGTGCTTCAGCTTAGCTGAAACTATAGGGTGTTTACCAACGAAACGTTCAAAACATTGCCGAACGTTCGCTCGAGCGCCTGCAGCAATGCCGACCTTTGCTGTCCCGTCACGGCGAGGGATAATCCACCCAAAGAAGCCCGGCGCAAACCCTTGGCCGAAGTATACCTCCACAAAGTCTTCATCAACATCTACTAGATTTTCTACGCTAACCTGAGCGGAGTTAACCACGATTCCCCTCCCAAGTTTCGAAAAGCCAGCATATCTAGAAACAGACGCTCCGCATCCGCTTGCGTCGATAAGCACTTTGCAAGAAAGGTCACGCTCTTTGCCACTATTAACTTTCAACTGGATTTCACCATTGTCCAAACGCTTGTAGCTTTCAACGCGAGAATTCAATTGCAGTACAGCGCCACTGTTTTCCGCTAACTCGGCGATGTATTGATCGTAGGCTGCCCGATTGAGAACCCATGTTACTGGCTTCGAACGTTGGAGGGTAAGCAGCTTACCTCCAGGCGAGTTCAGAACTGCTCCTCTGATGTGGTTCTCGATGATTCGCTTTGGGACTTCAGGGCTGAATTGCTTGAAGGCTGGAATTCCAACGTGTCCTGAGCAGTGAGAGGGTTTTCCAACCTGCGAATGTTCCTCGAATATGGAGACCGATACATTCCTCTTGGCAACTGCCCGCGCTGCAGTGGCGCCGCTTACTCCGCATCCAACGACGACGACGTCAATTGAGCAATGGGGAATGGGCATGGTGGTTTCTCGACTATGTAGTTCGGGACACGTGGAGCGTTCGCGACGTTGGAGAAGGTTCGTGTCTTCTATCTAATGTTTCGTTCTTCGGCAATCTCCACGCGGCGTTTGCCTTTCATCTGGCGTGAAACCCTTACTAGGCCGTTGACTTCCAGCTTCAACAGGATCCGGTTCAATTCGCGAAAGCTAAGGTCTTCCTTGCCGCTTCGGATTTCACGGAGCAGTTCATCGTCCGTTAGTGGTCCCTTTCGCCCTATAACATCTAGGACGAAAAGGTGGAGGGGACGTGGTCCCCACACTTTCTCCAATCGAGTTGACTCCCTGAATGGGTGCTATGCTACTGGCGTTGGGGCTGTCGCCCGTTCTCTTCTGAGTCGTTTTGAGAATTTCTGGTAGAACGCGTCATCCTCTGTCGCAATGCTTGGGCCGACTCTATCCATAGCCACGTTGAAGTCTCGCCTTGAAACTTCAGTCGAGTTGATATCCTCCCGTAAGGCCGTTATTGCAGCCTCTCTGCAGACGGATTCGATGTCGGCGCCCGAATATCCTTGAGCCTTTCGGGCCAAATCCTCCAAATCAACGTCCGCTGAGAGAGGCATTCCGGTTGAGTGTATTTTGAAGATTTCTTTCAATGAGTCCAAGTCTGGGGATGGTACGTAGATTAGCCTGTCAAACCTGCCTGGCCTAAGAACGGCCGGGTCGAGCATGTCGGGCCGGTTCGTTGCCGCTATCACGAGAACGTTTTGAAGGCTTTCGATTCCAT
>JBEKPE010000008.1:0-35887 GCA_049521055.1 Bathyarchaeia archaeon | reverse complement strand
AAGCGCTCAAGAAGTTCAGGCGGACATCGCAAATGGTCTATCAGGACCCGGTGGCGGCGCTCAATCCTAGGGTCAGAATCGGGGACGCCATAGCGGAGCCGTTGAAGTTTCACAGCATCGGAACTGAGGTAGAGCAGAGGGAGAGGGCCTTCAAGATGATGCGCCGCGTGGGCTTCGATCCCCCGGAGGAGATCTACTCCAGGTTCCCCCATGAGCTGAGTGGAGGCCAGAGACAGAGGGTGGTGATTGCCCGAGCATTGATCCTTAACCCGAAGTTCGTGGTGGCTGACGAGCCGGTGGCCATGCTCGACGTCTCCATTAGGGCCCAGATTCTGAAGCTCCTCCTGGATCTCAAGAGGGAGATGAATCTCACCCTGCTCATCATCACTCACGACATCGCAATCGCGAAGTACTTCGCTGACCGCATAGGAATAATGTACCTGGGCAAGATTGTGGAAAGAGCCGACAGGGAACGCATCTTCAGGAACCCGATGCACCCCTACACCAAAGCGCTCTTCTCCTCCGTCCCAGTCCCTGATCCCGAAGCGGCGAAGGCCAGGATGATAATAAAGGGGGAGATTCCCAGCGCCATCAGCCCGCCGCCGGGGTGCACGTTCAACCCGAGGTGCCCTTTCGTATTCGACAGATGCCGAAATGAGATTCCGGAACTGCTTGAGCGCGACAAGGGGCACTTCGTGTCCTGTCATCTATACTTTGAGAGGGAGTAACTGGAACGCGCCTGCTGATCTACGCGAGGCAATGCCAAGGTCTCGTCGCATTCACGTGCTCGGAAACAACCAAGCAGGCTGCCGAAACCCGCCTTGACATGAACTTTCTGTGCGACTCGCGAGAAAAATGGATGTACGAACGCCCTAAGGACAACATTTCCCATGGGTAGTACCCGACGTAAAGGTCAGACCAGGTCGTACTAGTTGCCAGAAAAGGATAGGTCACAATACCTGCTTCTAAGCGTAAGAAATACGGGATAAGAGGGAATGCGCGCAATTGTCACGGATGGTGCTGAGGGCATCTTGATCAAGCCGGTCACACCTATCGAAGAAATGGCTGGCGTAGATGCAGACAAGATCGGTTTAGAACAAATGCGAAAGAAACTCGACGGCATCAGAGCGCGATAGGTATTAGGTATGCCGAAAGCAGCGTGCTTCCGCCTCGAGGGAGAAGAATCTCGCCATTCTTAGAAGTTCATTCTTTAAGGAAATTCTTCCCAGTCCAAAGGAGCCTCACAGCTCAAGTGTTCGCTAGGACGCCTGCCGACACGGTGCATGCAGTTGACGACGTAACATTCAATGTTGAACGTGGCGACGTTTTCGGTTTAGTGGGCGAATCCGGAAGCGGAAAAACCACGACGGGCCGCGTCACCGCGGGCCTAATGACACCAACCGAAGGTCATGCGACATTTGACGGAGTAGACATATTCTCAATGGGAAATCTGAGCTGAGAATTCAGCTTGTGTACCAAGACCCGCTGTCCTCTCTCAACCCGAAGATGACGATCGGAGACGCGGTGAGTGAACCGTTACGATACCTCAGCGACGAACCCGCATTGAAATCTCGGGAACACGTAACCGAACTTCTCGAACGCGTCGGCCTCTCTCCTGCTGACTCATTTTACTTTCGCTATCCCCATCAACTTAGCTGCGGGCAGAGACAGAGAGTTGTAATTGCAAGGGCGCTTTCGATCGGTCCGGAATATCTCGTCGCCGACGAGCCTGTGGCAATGGTCGACGTTTCCGTCAGAGCACAAATCATGGAGGTACTCCTAACCATGCAGAGAGAACTGAACCTCACTATCCTACTCATAACGCACGACCTTGCCGTAGCAAAATACATGTGCAATAAGATAGCCGTAATGTACCTTGGAAAGATCATGGAGTACGCCAGAACCGAGGACCTATTCAGAAACCCGCTGCACCCGTACACGCAGGCGTTGTTAGCAGCCGTCCCGATCCCTGATCCGAAAAAGAGATCGGTGAAAAAGATACCAGCCGGAGAGATTCCCAGCGCCCTGAACCCGCCCACCGGTTGCGTCTTCCACCCAAGATGCCCCCGCGTTTTCGGCAAGCGTTCAGCTGAAGTGCCGCCGCTACTGGAGTATGAACCAGGACATTCTGTTGCCTGCCACCTGTACTCCTAACGGAATATGTACAGGAAGACATGAGGTGGGGAGTAAGGGTCTATGTCTCCACACGTGAAGCTGTAATCACCGGGCCGGCATGGCGCGTCAGACGTGGAATACCGCGGTCAAGATAGCAGTGGTGCCAATAATGAGAAACACGAAGAGTGAGAAGATTCGGATTCTCCTGGGTGAAAGTATCTTGCTTAACCGATTTCCAATCATCGTTTCTACCGCAGTAGCCGCGATCAGTGCGATTACTGCTCCTACGAAGACTAGGAGGATATTCTGGAAGCGGGCTACGAACAATATCGTCAACACTTCCGTCGCGTCACCGGCCAGATCAAGTACTATGAGTAGGGAGACTGCGTTGAGGAATACGAACCACAAACTTTTGGAAGCTTTCAGCGATAGTTTTTTCTCCGCTTTGGCGAGTTCCTCTTCTTCTTTGTTTGCTTCGAAAAAACTCCAACAACCGTAGGCAATCATTACTAACCCACCGGCTAGGCTGATCAAAGAGACTGGAATGAAGCTAACTAGAAAATATCCTACTGTTACGATGATAGCGCTGGTTATTGTAAACGCGACTGAGCCCGCAGCGAATACGACCCACGGCTTCACTCTTGTAGCAAGTGAAAGAAGCAGAAGAGCATCCTTATCCGTTAACTCGGCAACGAAGATTGCCGCCATGACCGTAAGCAGCGCGTTCAATGTCCACGAAGTTTCAGTAATTGGAAATCGTCTTCACCTTTGATTGACAGGGGTTCGAATTGTCACGCTCACTGACCGCGGCGATTGGAATTTTAGAAC
The DNA here is from genome assembly GCA_049521055.1 of Bathyarchaeia archaeon. Classification (GTDB taxonomy): domain Archaea; phylum Thermoproteota; class Bathyarchaeia; order 40CM-2-53-6; family 40CM-2-53-6; genus FEN-987. The sequence goes on along the minus strand of JBEKPE010000008.1, from coordinate 32,944 downwards.
CAGTTTGCGCCCAAGAAATGGCTTGCGGTTAGAGGTTGGGTCACATGATCGTTCTCCATGCCAATGCACTGAGCATGTGTTCGCTGCTCCGTGGGATAACTAAACTTCAAATTCAATAACCTTAGCTCTCTAGAGGCGTGGGGCCTCACATCGGAAAAGTGGTTCTAGTGATTGATCAAATGCGGCGCAGATCAGGCCCTGGCGTATGTGAGATGTGTGAGAGAGAACTAGCAACTAGAAAAGCGAAGTTCAAGGCACAGTACCTTCAATCCACATCGGCCGCAGTTTTCGATGAGGAAAGCCTCGTCGACGTCGAGATGATGAAGAGAATATGTGAGGGTTGTCTGAAGAAACTTCAGGATGCTAAGAACGTTACAGATCTGACGTTCGAAAGGTTGTAGCATTGATCAACTGATGCTATCTGCGTGATCATGTTTAGGCGAAGAGTTCTATCCAAATTCCGTTCGGGTCTTCGATATACGCCCATCTTCCGCCTTCGATAGTCATCTCTAACTTTGTATGATACCCGATGGCCTCAGCTTCTCGAAGTGCTTTGTCGAGGTCCTGCACTTTGAATCCCATATGATCCAGACCTTCTCCAGCAACGTATGCAGTAGAGTACGGACTGTCGTGCTCGTAATAGTTGAGTTCGAGAGTGAACCCGTCATCGGTGCTTTGGAGGCCCACGGTTTCTCCCTTCGTCTTCTCGATCTTCCCCCTGCCGGTTACCTTCATGCCCAGAACCTTGGTGTAGAATTCAATCGACTTGTCAAGGTCTCTAACTCTGATGCCGACGTACATGAACTTGGTTTGCATCCCGATGTCACCGTTCGATTACAGCCTTATGGTGCTGATAACTGTGGCAGAGCCAAGCAGAGTTTTTGTTGGTTGAAGCTCGCTCCGGTTTTGGAGCCAAGGATTGCTTAAGTGTTGCATGTCTAATGATCTTCAAACGACGGTGTGGAAGATGGGGCGAGCTTGTGGTTAGACGAACGGTAGCGTTCGGTTTTCTTCTACTCATTATTCTAGCAGCCTTGCCCATGGTCCTACCGGTTCAAGCTTTCCGCAAGAATCCTCCTCCCTTCCTTAGCTGCTTCGCGGCTGTCGGGACCGATCCGCATGGAGTGACCTACATCGCGTACTTTTATCGAAGAGCTGCGGCAATCAGGATGGCTGCTGTTTGGGCTGCCCAAGGTTGGACTGGAATTATCATAACTGCGTGTTAGATTAGCTTGAACAAGACGCGCGGTGAGGGCGTATGTTGATTTACAGTCTTGACGGTGCCACTGACTGGTCATCGTACACGTTCTTGCGCCCGTTTGGGCGTAATCCTGACGCCTAGGTTTTTAGCGAGCTTTCTTACTTCTTCCTCGCTCATCCAATCTACCTTCAAGTACTCGAACAGTTCTCTGTCCGACATGCCTACTCTTCGGGCTTCTTCGACGGCGAGTTTGTAGGCTTCGAGTTCTGTAGGTCGGTTGTGGTACTCGTAGTTGTCGTCAAAGAGTGCCTTCCCGTCTCTAAACTGCTTCACGTGTACGAGCTCGTGGATTACGTCGAGGTACTTGCTTACGGTTTCGCCTTCTCGTAGATAGTATGCGCTAACGATCAAATGCCCGTCCTCATCGCTAACACCCATGTAGCCAAACTTAGAGCTAAAGAACTCCACCTTCAACTGGTTCAGCACGTTCTCGGTTTCATCGCCGAATATCGATCGAACGGCAGGCAGCCGCTCGAAACCCTTGAAGAAATCTGCGAAGTTGTGCATCGCGATTGGCACGCTCCGGGGAATCTCAACATTTGGAAGAGTAAACTCCTTCGTCAAGTGGCGCACGGTTCCTGCTTTTCCGGATGGGTATCGTAGGAGTGATTTATTCTAACCGATGACAAACATGGCTCGTGGTGCTTTGAATTATTCTGGTTCAGGGCCATGTCGATCAGGTGCGGAGAAGCGCACCCGCTTTTTCTGAAGCAAGTTTACTCTTTTGCGAAGAAGGCCATAGACAACGATTACGATGGCCATAAGAATCGTCAGGGCCAACATCACGCTGATCAGAGGTAGGTAAATGCAGTTTCCGATGGAACCATCAGGCGGGAGAATTGCACACGCTTTTCCCTGAAACCAAAACACCTGAACATCGACCGTGTCTACGTAGAACACTGGTTGCGCGTCGGCCAGCGCTGCGGTCTCGGATGAAATTTCAAGCCCAATAAGAAAAACCCCAACGAACAGGATGCCTACGACGTAAGGGAGAACCCTAAGAAGCGTTCTAGCCCGCACCATCCTTGAGCCCTAGCCTAACGATCGTTGCCGTTTGCACTTAAGCGAAGAGGGACCGAAGGGTTAAACGTTCGTGGTTGCCGGTTACGGCCGTGTGGGCCGGTAGTTCAGCCTGGTATACCTAAATCAACAAAGGGCCGAAGAACGTCCGGTTTGCAAGCCAACGTGGCCAAGAGTCCGGAAGGTCGCGGGTCCAAATCCCGCCCGGTCCACCAACTTCGTGTCTGGATCATAATTGACCATCGTCGTTCATTGGCCACTGATCACTCAAGCGCGCACAGCGGGAAAAGGAAACTGAAAGTCTCTGGCCCTAGTTCGAATGTGTGAATCGAAAATCGATTAGGGCAGCGAAAGACTGTGGGTCATTTGAGCGTTTACTTTTGCAATACACTTTGAGGCAGAGGCTTAATCTTGCATACGCGCGATTTGTTAAGCCCGTACGTTGCCACTACGAGAATCATCATGGCACCCAACTTAATTGGGATTTGGAACGCGTTGAGGAGAATGCCCACCGCTCCTAGTGCTCCTCCTATTGTGCCAGCGACCGCTAAAAGGGGAACCAGGTAGTAACAGGGACAGGCCCCTGCAATTAGGGCTGCAAAGATTCCTAGCGTTCCCACCTTGGAGGCGCTTGCGCCCTGCCTTTGGAGAGAAATTTGTCTTATTGACACTGTAAGCACGATTGCCGTCAAGAACGTCAATAGCAAATCGAGGATGAGGCTTGCGTATGCTGAGACGTAGAATGTGACGTAAGGCGAGAAGAAGAGAAATGAATCAAAGAAGAGGAGCATGGTTCCGTAGCCAAGCACGATCACCACGCTTAACAGAGCGTACTTCGCGTCTTTGAATGTGTCCACGATCGGAGAGGTCATTTTACCCACTAGTCAGCGAGGCGACCGCCTGCTCAAATACTGATTCTGGTTGATCGCCCGCGATGGTTATCATCTTGCCGTTGGGTCCGATGAGGAAGAATGTGGGTGTCTCAGTTACCCCCGCTTGCATCCCTAAGCTATGGTTTGCATTGATGAGCGCGTCATAATTTCCACTGTTGAAAGCTTGGTTGAACTGTGTCATGTTCAGCCCCAATTGCTGTGCAAACTTCTCCATGTTCTGTTTACTGGCCCAGCCGCTGTTTGGAGTCTGCTGGCGTTGGAAGAGGAGGTCGTGGAATTGCCAGAATTTTCCCTGTTCTCCCGCAGCGTACGCTGCCTCGGACGCAGAAACTGAGTCAGGTCCGTAGTAGTCGAAATCTCGCCACACTAACCTAGCCTTCCCAGTATTGACGATGTTCTGGATCAGCGAGACCTCTTGTGAGTTGTACCATGCACCGCAGGTTGGGCATTGGTAGTCGCCGAACTCCACTATTGTTACCGGCGCGGTGGGTGAACCTAATGACGGTGGAGAACCTGCGAGTAGGTTGGACGTCAAATTGGGTGAGTTTGACGAACCGGAAGCTGAAGTGGCGATCATGATTGATGAGGATGCCGGGGGTGTGACGATTGTACTTGTTGATGTTGGCGCCGCGGGCGTGAGAAGGCGCAATCCGACTCCTCCAAGAATGATAATTACTGCGAGAACGATTGCCGCGCCAGCAATCTTTCTGCTTTTTCGAGGAGGGCTTTGTTTCGTTTGATCCGCCAATTTACATCGTCTATCCTTTGATTGAATGTACGGACCTAGTCCAACCGGCTCTGAGGAACGGGGTATTTCCGATTATGTCCAATTTAAGTCCAGAAGCTTCCCATTTAATCGCAATCACAGCTCGAAGAGGAAATCGTGAATCTTTCTCAACATAGGAGTAGATCACGAAAGATCGCTGCATTAGTCACTTAATCCTACTGATGCACCCATCTCCAAGAAGGATTAAATTCAGTTGTGCTTAGGTTAAGGTTGGTCAGGATTGTCTCTACGTAACATAGCGGTTCCCGTCGTCGTGGTTGCTGCAGTTGTTATCGCCATTCTGTCGGTTACTTTTCCGTCAATCGTGGTCTCGAACATGAGTACTCAACCCATACCAAACTTTGCAACCTACACGACCCAATACGCTACTGGCTACCCGCAAATGTCGGCGTCAACTCTCCTAGCTGGCTACTCGACAACGACAGCCTGGTACCCAGGCGACCCAATCTGCGATCCAACCTCAAACGCCTGCACGCCCTACCCAACCCCGACAGCTACCATCGTTTACGCTCAATCGGCAACCTACACATACCAGGTAACCTTGAACAGCCAGGCGACATCCATTTACACAAGCGAATTCACCGGCTTCTCGACACAGACCAACTATCAGACCATCCCACCATATGCGGCGGCGGGCCTCAGCGAGTTAGAGTTTGGATTGATCGCGCTGCTAATCGTGGCCGCCGTTGCGGTTGCTATGCTGTTCCTATTTGTAAAAGGCAGGAGTCGGTCCGGTGGTGCCAAGGCCGAGTTGGCGTCGAAAACCGTCAGGTACTGTCAGAAATGTGGGGCCGAGAATCGGAAAGCCGATAAGTTCTGCGACAAATGCGGGACTACACTTGAATAACCTAACCTGAAGTAATGAGGCTGCCTTGTGCCTCATCCGCTAAGCATTCGGGCGAAGTGGTCATTAGACGCGGGTGAGCGCATTCCGTGGAGTGTTGGATCTGAGGTTCACTCATCTTACATTTGATTGCTACGGAACGCTGATCGATTGGAGGAATGGGATAGAATCTCATCTGGGCGAAGTACTCCGGAAGAAGGGGCTAGCTCGGGGTGTCAGTGTATACCCAATCTACTTGAGATTCGAAGCCGAGGAGCAGGGAAAATACAAGTTCTACAAGGATATTTTGACAGATACGGCGATTCGATCTGCGGATCATTTCAAAATCTCGATAACGAAAGATGAGGCTAGAGAGTTCGCGGGTAGCGTTCCCTCATGGAAGCCATTTGCCGATACGCTGGAATCTCTTAGGGAGATGGGCGAGAAAGGGTACAAGCGTGTCATACTCTCTAACATTGACCGGGACTTACTGAGAGACACAATTAATCAGAATCGGTTGGAGGTTGACGGATACGTTACCGCGGAGGATGTTGGCTCATACAAGCCTGCGCTTGGGCATTGGAATCGATTCTTCGACGAATACAGGGCCACCAAAGATGGAACCCTTCACGTAGCACAGAGCTTGTTCCACGACATCAGACCAGCCAGCAATATTGGCATCGCTACAGCCTGGATAAATCGGTACTCAGATGAGAAACCATCCGACGTTAACCCGACATACGTTACTCCCGATCTGAGAAGTCTTCTGAAAGCTCTAGCTTAGGTTCTCAGATAGAAAGAGAGGCGGACCAGACGGCGGTCTGGTGTCGATCTGACGATTTGTGTGCGCAGCTGGCCCTACAGAACTGCAATAGGTGGGTCTTGGTACCAGACCGGTATCGGGAACCTGTACATCGCTGGTCGGACTGGATAGTAAAGCACGGGTTGGGGTCTTTGGCATTCAGCCGGCATCATTACCGGAGATAGGAAGTAAACATATTCCATTGTATTCGCCTTTAGTGACAGCGAACCGTCGGACGCGTGATAAACGTTGTGTGGGCGGACCTAATTTTCGTAGGAGTTTCATCTTGACCTGACCTGTATAAATCGACATCTCAGTGTCAACGAGTTTTGACTCACAAATGCTTGCTTAACTCAACATCAAGGAATCGTAACCCCATTTCTTGGCGGGTTTGAGCCTACTAGTTTTGCGGCAATCGTTATGTGATTCTTAGGCCGACGATTAATGCCTATTGAGGATTCATCATGGAACCTGCCTTAGTCCCCGGTGTCCCGGCGCCAGTAATCGTAGAGAGACCTGGTGGCAAACCCGTACTCATTAGCCCTGCAGAAGTCAACGGGGCACACGACTACGCAGTTATCGGATACATACTCGTCCTACTCATGACCATCCCCTGGTTCATCATTGTACTAACGATAGGAGCTTTCGGGGTTCTCGCCTCTCCATACCTTCCGTTCCCAGTCATCCTACCCCCCGCATTGCCAGCATGGTTAGCCGCCATACCCTTGATAGGCCCCATTCTGATACTGCTCACATTCCCTGGCGTAGGATTGCCCGCGTCTTGGTTCGTGTACCTTGCGGTTGGTGCGGGAGGCTTGCTAATAGGAATCATCTTTCTGCTTCTGATATACTTCCAAACCGTTCGCGCAATCGCCAAAGGTCGCTACGCAAGAGCCCGCGGAGGAACACTATTCTGGGCTGTTCTATTCATCATTCCAGTATTCGCGGTGCTCATCAGCCCAACAATCTTCTATCCAACCGTAATTCTGTTACTCCCGGCATTCTTCTTCCTAATGGCCTACGGCAGATTAGGAGAAGTCATCGCGAAATACGGCCCAGTCGCTGTTCTTGGAGAAGCTCTTCCGGGCATGGGAATTGCACCTTCACCACCGCCTCCACCATTACAGGCGTTTGGTCCACCAATGCCACCTGGCCCTCCGGGACCTGTCGCAATGGGCGGCCCGATGGGTGGTCCGATGATGCCGCCAATGATGCCACCAATGGGCCCAAGCCAACCAGCAATGCCTGAGCCTCATGCCACGACACCTAGGATGCCGCAATGCCCCACTTGTGGGAGAGACCTCTACTACTCAGCAAACCACCGCCGCTGGTACTGCCAGACATGTGACGCTGGCACTCACGCTTAGGTCAGAATCATCCAAACGCTTTCAATTGTTTCACGTGCCCCAAGTACGTTCCATCGAGTAAGTGGACTTCAGCATCCTCGATGTCCACCGCACCCGACCTAAGTATCGGGCCTAATCCCTCTCCCGCATGAGTTTCCTCGATTCTCGGTGAGTTAACAGGTCGCCCACCCAAGAAATCATTGAATGGTGGAACGAATATGCACTTGGTTGCCGTCGGTTTAACGTGATACTTCTCTGCGAGCACCTCCTCCGCGTCTCCCTTAACCCGATCTCCTGCGGCTTTCAGTACGCCATTGAGGAGCTTCCTTGAATCACACGGGGCCATGACCCAAGCAGGTCGGGTGATTCTGTAACCCAACGCATCACGCAAAGTCACCGCGGGGTGTAGGTGGCCGAGGATCAGAGTCTCGCATCCGATGACCTCGGGAGCAGGCCACGCGTGACCGTGGAATAACCCAAATCTCTTCCACAAAGCGATCCCAGTTGATGGGATCAACTCAACCTTTGAGGGGGTCAGTGGTTCGAGGTTGCCGTCATGATTTCCCAATATGATCTGGATTGTTGGCACTCGCTTCAGTAGTGCTTCGAAGAATTCTGGGACATCGCGCCATTCCTCAAGTTCGGCACCTGTAACGCTATGCTTTACGTCGCCCAGCATCAAAAGACGTGTAGGCTTAACGGCGTCTATGATTGTCAATAACCTTTGAAGCATTTTGCCGGTTTGTGAAGGGATGTGGATGCCTTGCTGTGCGAGAGTGACCTCCCACCCAATATGAAGGTCTCCGAGAACCACAACCCTTTCACTCTTATGTCTCAACAGTAGGGCAGGTTCTGACCCGATCGGTTTGAGGGCGTTCATAGGAGATCTTTCATTTGGTGGAACAGATTTCATTACTTGTTGAGGTGGCCGCAGAACAAAAGGTTACATAGTTCACGCAGATTTTCCAGAATCCGTAGCCCGGTGGTGTAGTGGACAGTTCACCCACAAAAGCATAGAGGGCTTTGGACCCTCCGACGGGAGTTCGAAAGGCAAATGAATTGCCCGAGTTTCTCCCCCGGGCTACCAAACACCTTCTGTTCGACTACTCCTTCCAACGTAAGATCGAATTCCTAGGTTTGAAAAGCAATCCTACCTAACGGAACGCCCGATCGCAATGGCATACAACCCCGCTCCAACGAAGATGAAAATTCCACTGAACGTCAAGAGTTCGTACCAACCTTGAACAGTCACAGCTGGCGTGCCGATCAAATATCCCCTAATCAGGTCTGATACTCTGCTTAGCGGGTTCCATTGAGCCAAAACGACCAAGGGCGCTGGTACTATTTGCTTCAGAGCAGTCAGAGGGTAGAAAACCGTGCTGCAGAATACGAGCATCAAGTAAAGAAGACTACGAGCGGTTGTGAATCTTTCAAAACTTCGAAGCGCGACTGCTAGGCTGATCGCCAACCCTGAAACTCCCATTCCTAGAAGGTACATCGCTGACAACATCAGAACGAGCTGAGTCGACGTGGGGAACTGCAAAATCACCATAGCTAGAACAAGTAACGGTGAAGCGTAAAGCAGGCCTCTCAACCCACCAGCTACCATGCGCCCAACAACGAGTTCGGAACGCCGCAGCGGTAAACTTAGAAGGTATTGATTGTAGCCACGTCGCGTTTCGTTGTTTACTTCTCTTCCAATCACGAATGCAGCGGCGAAGAGCCCCATCGCAACTATGCCTGGGGCTAGAAATCGGAAGTAGTTGAATGATACCATGTTCGTGAATACGACCGCCATGATCAGAAGGTCAGCGAGGTTCATGCTGATCAGGCCTGCGAGAGTGAACCTGTACTTGAAGAATACTCGGAGATCGTGTTCGATAACGGCTGCCATGCTCTCTATCATTTTCTTACTTCCACGCCCCACCCTCAAGGTTCCGCTCGTAAATTGCAACTCCAGCGAAATTGAAGGTTGCAAGAAAAATTATCAGAACGACCACTGCCGTCACCGGATTCGAAAGATATTGCACGTTGAAGCCCAAAGACCACCTGAAAAGGTCTGAAGCATAAGTGAGCGGGTTGAACTTCGAGAAGGTCGCGATTGGGCCGGGCATGAAGGCGATAGGATAGAGTGCGGAGCTCAACCTAACGATGAAAGCGTCCAAAGCGCCCATGACAATGTCGAAGCTGTCCCCGGAGCGAAGCCCGACCGCAAGTGTGATACTCAATCCGGATACACCGAATGCGAAACCGTACAGTGCTATCAGGGCTGCCACTACGCGTAAAGGATTCACGATTCCGATCAGAATCATGAAGCCAGCAATTACAGGCGCCATGAAGATGAAACTTCGAATGCCCCCCGCCAAGGATCTCCCAAGGACTAATTCACGTCGAGTAAGCGGTAACGCTAGCAAGTACTCAGTATAGCCCTCATCGGCTTCATCATAAATTTCGTAGCCAGTGAATATTGCGACTGAATACATAGTCATGACGATGACGCCCATCGCGTAATAGTAGTAGTAATTGTCCATCACAACCACCAATCGCGAAATCGCGAGGCCGAAGACGCCAATTTGAACTACCACGAAGAACCAACGCATAATGAGAATGCTATACTGGTGCATCAGTAGTCGGAGGTCTCGTTCAATAACCAACAGAATCTTAGTCACAGTCTCTACTCACTAGCTTTTGATTCGTCGAGTTCGGCACCCGTGTAGTGGAGGAACACATCGTCCAACGACGGCTCCCTCATGTTCACCGAGTTTACCACAACGCCCAACTGGTTAAGTCGGCTCATTATTTCCGGTAACATCTTCTCCGCCTTGTTGAGGTGGATTCGTAAGTGAGTTGGTTTCACCGTATCGAGATCTACGACGCCCACTACTGCATTCATTTCCGAAATTATCCTAGCATCCAGAGGTGCCGCCACTCGCACATCGATAATGTCGCCGCCCGGAATGCTGTCCTTAAGGTTTCTTGGAGTGTCGAGTATTCGCAGTTTCCCATGGTACATTATTGCGACTCTGTCGGAGAGGCGGTCTGCTTCGTTGAGCTCATTCGTTGCCAATAGTATGGTTGATCCTTCGTCTCGAAGCGTGCGAATCATTTCCCAGATCCGATATTTTCCGGAGACATCAATCTGAGCCGTGGGTTCGTCTACGATGGCGATCTTTGGTCTCTGAACCATCAACTTAGCGACTTCCACGCGCTTCTTCATTCCGCCGGATAGCTCATTTGCTCGTTTCTTTCGAGCTTCCCAAAGGTCTAGTTCCTTGAGCATTTTTTCTGCTGATTGCTTCGCATTCTTTATCCCACATACCTTCGCGTGCCAGGTGAGTATCTCCCATGGAGTGTTTACCCAGAAGAGTTTAGGTTCTTGAAACGCGACGCCTACTAGCTCACGAACTTCGTAGGGGTTCTTCCTTATGTCATACCCGCCAACTTCGGCGGTTCCTTCCGTTGGCTTAATGATGGTTGAAAGCATCAGCAGGGTCGAACTTTTTCCTGCTCCGTTTGGGCCGAGGATTCCCAGAATCTCACCCTCGATTACCTCGAGGTTCAGATTGTCCACTGCCACGTTTGAGCCGTACCTCTTAGTGAGCCCGATTGTCTTGACTATGGCCATGAGGCAGCATCCTTAGTTCAGGAGGCGCGAGGAATTCAGGTGATGGATTTACACCTAGCGAACGATGGAACAGACTGTGAGGAAAATTCCTGCTAATTTTGTTACTTCACCTTGAGATCGATTCCAACTGTTCTCTTGATTAATTGAGCTAGAACATCCGCTTGAGGTTTTGATCCGCCTTTCGCCGGTATAGACACCACAAGAGGGAATTCCTTCTTCGTCCGCTCAATTACCGGCAGCAGCCACTCGAAGACCGGTTCGGTCACCATGACGAGGGAGATAGTTTCATCTGAATTGACTCTTCGGAATGCCTTTTCAGCATCTTCACGGTTCTTGACTGCGTAAGTGCTGCTGATGCCTGTTACCTTGAAGTAAGTGGACGTGGCTCTGTCAGATATTAGGGCAATTTTCCCCATGGGACTTCGCACTCGGCTGGGCTGAGGTGTCACTAAAACTGCTTAAGGACATCCTCCCTCTCCATAACATGCCCACAGTAATGGCATCGTAACCGAATCGGCTCGCGCCTGTCAACACCAAACTTCGGTTCGGCAGGCTCGTGGGAATTCGAGATACATGAGGGGTTGTCGCACTTGATAGTTCCTCTTATAGTCGAAGGCAGTTCAACCACTTTCTTCGAAGTTACTTCATAATTCCGTATGATGTTGATGGTTGCGTTTGGTGCGATCAAAGCGATCTTATCCACTTCACTTGGCTTGAGCTCCCTGTCTTGAATCTTAACAATGTCTTTGTGATGCAAATGTTTGCTTTCGACATTGATCGCTGTGCTGACAACCTCACCGTTCTTGCCGTTAATCCCTAGAATCTTCAAAACGTCAAGCGCGAATCCAGGAGTTATGTGGTCGATAACTGTACCGTCTTCAATTTTTCTAACGTATAGCTCCTGTCGCGTCTGCAACTTTGTTCAATTTTGTATGGTTCCAACAGTTATTTAACCGTGTGAGCGAAGGAGGGACGGGCGCGTCGAGATGGAATTTACATCAAGGGACATAGTGTCGATCAAGGATTTTTCTCGAGAAGAAATCGATTATGTTCTTAAGATGACTGATTCAATTGAACCTTTAGCGAAGAAGAGTTCGCACGCGCTCGACGGGAAGATTATGGCAACTCTGTTCTTCGAGCCGAGTACTCGCACAAAGTTGAGCTTCGAATCAGCCATGTACAGATACGGAGGGAATTGCCTTGGCTTCGCAGAGCCGAAAGCCGCATCTGTTCAAAAGGGCGAGAACCTAGCGGACACAGTTCGAGTTGTTGAGAGCTACGCGGATGTCTTAGTGATCCGTCATCCACTTGAAGGCGCGGCCCGGCTTGCCGCCGAATTCGCTTCCGTCCCAGTCATCAATGCGGGAACCGGAGCGGAAGAGCATCCCACCCAGGCCATGCTAGACTTATACACGATCCGGAGGGAGCTTGGAAAGATCGATGGATTGAATGTTGCTTTAGCAGGGGATCTCAGATATGGACGCACGGTTCACTCGTTAGCTTATGCGCTTTCGCTCTACGACATCAACCTCTACCTTGTCTCGCCTACTCTTCTTAGGATGAGGAAAGAAGTGCTCGAAGAGGTGAGCGGCCGTATCAAGGTTCAAGAGTTTGAGGAGCTCTCGAAGGTGTTGCCAAAAGTCGACGTATTGTACATGACGAGGATTCAGAAGGAACGATTTGGGTCTTTGGAGGACTACGAGAAGGTTCGGGGGTCTTACAGACTAGTTGCGAGCGATCTATCACAAGCCAAGCCTGAAATGATAGTAATGCATCCGTTGCCTCGAGTTGACGAAATCGAGTACACGGTTGACAATACTCGGCATTCTAAATACTTCAAACAGGTTTGGTATGGCCTCCTTGTCCGGATGACTCTAATTGGCTTGGTTCTCGGCGCATTGAGCTAGTGATTTGTTACCTAAGGTAACGCTTATATTGTCAGCGTATGGAATATTCACGTAGGAAAAGAAATGCGATTAGAAGTCCAAGCCGCCTCCAAAAAACGACGCGTCCTTCCTATGCACGTTGTAAACTATACGGCCTTCCGCGAAGACTTCCACATACAAGAAGACGAAAGCGAACTCCATCTTCTAGAAAAATTCCATGCGGCCCGAATTCTATCCCAACGAGACGTTGAGACTTTCATCGACCCGGTACTTTTCGACCCAGAGAGGCATTCCCAGAAACTGACTACAGATCTTGCCGGCGTAGAAGGTGAAACTCTAACCGCAGTTTTCTGTGAGACTAAACCCCCAGACGACTCGTTTCTCAAGGACCTGGAAATGATTGATGGGGCTGAGAACTCAAAGACTGTCGTCGTCTACCCTTTCAGGGTCAACTCAGAGTCTATAGATGCGAAGTTTCCACGAGCCGTGGAGAACGGCAGGCTGACCATAGAACATCTAAACTGGCGCGACAGAGGATTAGAAAAGGCGTTCCGGCAAGCATTGGAGCTTATGGACGTGCTCTGCAACGAAACCCGCGTTAAGATGCTTCTTCCATTACTGGAGCATCCACAGGGGAAGAAAAATTTCCGGGAAGAAATAAACCCGAAGCTGATTTACGAAAACGTCCCGTTGCTAAGAACTCACAAACTCATCAGCCAACTTTCAGACGACCTCTACGACCTAACTCCGATGGGCAAGACAATCCTAGGCGAATATCTCGCATTTGTTGAGAAGGTACGAGACCTGCTTCAAAAATCTGCTAAAGAGGAAGACTAAGCGAGGTAGCTTAGAATGAGCACAAACACGGAACGCTTGGACCGATGCCAAGACTTCGGCGACGTATTCGAGTTGGTGAAGAAATCGGCGGAGCACTCATTGGGGAGACGCAGGGCCGGACTAATGCTTTATTTGGCGAAATTACCAAATCACATTGGTGCGTTCCACACCATGGGGACGAACGGGATCGTTATGAACAGAACAACATTGGACATGATAACCCACGGCGCCCGGTCACTACGCGAAATAAACTCATACGTCTACTCAATTCTGCTTCACGAGTATTTGCATTCGCTTGGTTATGCGGAAGAACGTGAAGTAAGGAAGCTCGTGTATGACGTTTCATTAGACACCTTCGGACCGGGGCACCCTGCAACACAGATTGCTTCGAAAGGCCCAAGCGCGATTCTGCCTAACATTGCGCCTGAGGACAGTCCGAACGCCGCCCCCGACTTTGAAGTGATTCCTGACCTAGAAAGAAGCAGCCAACGCTACATCAGCTAAGCTGCCATATTCGAAGTACCCACCGTGTAAACGACTCGGTCATCGACACTTTTCCTTTTGGCCTCGGGCCAGAGGCTGAAAGGAAGAAGGCCATAGGACGATCTTCCAAGATATGTCAACCTATCCGAGCCGCATTGATTGCACTTGGGGTTGATTCCAATATCTGTCCGGCCGCAGATGTTGCACGTGGAGTAGTTTGAAGAATAAGTGAGGAATTTACAACCCGCGCCAAGTGCTCTCTCTGTCAGGTTCAATAGGTCGATCGGCCGGGATTCTCCTGATATACAGATCACGTTCAGATGCCCACCTGGCGTCGCGGATTGAAACTTGGTTTCGATTGTGATTCGGCTCTCGAGAGACGCGTTCATTGAAAGTGGCAAGGTTGGTAAATCTGTGTAAAAGATGGGGCCTCTTCCGCTATCCGGTACCATTACCGACCTTCCAAACTGTTGAACATCTAACTCCGCTAGTCTCTCGACCGCCTCATCCGCAGGCCGTTGCGAAATCGTCAATCGCATTTCCCCTTCTTGGGACGCTGTCTTCAACTGCCTTGAAGTATCCTGAAGCAATTTCAATCCGAAGTCTCCAGCGGTTTTGTCTACTCTTGCACCAGTGTGAGCCTCAACTGCTTCGCTGAGGCCGACGAATGCGAGATTGTAGGAAGCATTCTTTTCATAGAAATAGGGACCAGATGTACTGTTGCCCGAGAGGATTGGGAGTAGTGGTTGCTTGAACCTCTCGCTGATGAATCTCTTCTTGACCTTGAAACCTTCAACCGTCAGAGCGACGGTTTCTCTTAGAAGGGCGAGGAACCTTTCGTCATTCTTCTTCGCCTCGTAGGCTATCCGTGGTAGATTGATGAATATCGTATCCATACTTCCAGTTCTCAAACAATCAGCGTCCCAGTGTCCCGTCCAATCGTCTCCCAACCTTAAGCCCGTAGCCGAGTAACTGCTCTTTTCTTCTTCCCCGAGAAGTTCGAAGAAGGGGATGCTCCGTTGAGCCGCCAACTCATGAGCCCTTTCCAAGATCTTTCGCGCTCTATCATTGAGTAGTGCTCTAGGCCTCACCTTTACAAGAAGGTGGGGAGAGACCGGCGGTTTCCCAGCCGATATCCTTCGAAATGCTTCGATCGTCGATTCTGCGATGAGAAGTGCTTCTTCGGAAAAGTCGCCATACTTACCCGACGCCTTGCCGTTCGGGCCTATCGCTTCCTCTTGCCCAAGAAAGTGTGGGATTGTGAGCTCTACGGCGATCGAGATTCCTCCCTGTGGATTGCCAGGCGGCATTTCTCTGAGGATGGAGGCGAAGAAGGAGTATATCGCTCTTGCAACATTTTCAGATTTCATTCCGTGTGCGAAAGGTGCAAGGAAGATGTTGAAGAAATCAAATGTCTGTTCTCCTGAAGCTTCGGCACCTACCACACCCAACACTTGGCTAACCAAACCAAGCGTCGCTTCAAGCGTATCTGGAACGGGTGTACCGGATACGGTATGTTTCAGGAAATGTCTCAGATCGTGGATGACTTCGTTGGGTGTGAGAATCCAGCTTTCGAGGTTCGCGATGTGAATTGCGCCTGAAATGTGCGCGTCCGCTAACTTATGTGGGAGACAGTTTAACAGAACATATTCCGAAAGAACAGACTTCGATGAGATGCGGTTTACGTAGCCCGCGTCTAGCCCCTTCTCGCCCGCGTTCTTAATGAGTTGAGCTACATCGTGAACCGGCATGCCTAGCCTTGTAAGCTTGTGACGGTATTCCTCCAGTTTCTTTTCGATAAGAATCGCATTGACGAACTCGCGTATCAGCGGCGCGGTCAAGTATAGCGTCTTGAGCCTGACCAACCTATCCTCTGCTTCTGCAGCAATTTCATCTGCCATCTCTTGCGGAACCCCAGCTTCAACTACGAGGGATCGTGCGATCTTGTTCCGGTGGAATTCCTCTATTGCAAGTCTGGATGTTCTGACATACAATTTCCCGCGCTTTACGTTAACATATTCATCCAAGTCTCGTGCAAACGAAACGATCATCGATCCTAGTTCTGTGATTCCGTACCGTTTCGTTTTCTTGTCGAGCGTAACCAATCCCGTGTCGGTTAGGTTTCTCAGGTGGTACACGAACTTTCCTGCGTCTCGAACTGGGTCTAATTTTAGCTGGAACATCAGTTCCGTATATTGAAGCGGGCCCTTCGTGGAGAGTAGTCGCAAAATTTGTAGTCTGACAGGGGCTGATGCTGCGTCGAAGATTCCAGCGCCGACCCTCTCCGATGATCGAAGCAATCCTCTTACCTCCAAGAAAGCACGTATGATACCCTAACGTATTCTTATGTTTAAAAAACTGTAGTTAGAGACATTACCAAGCTGTTCAGATCAGCTGACAATCTTTATTTTCTATTCCTAACATCTGGGCGGCGCGATCAACAGAGCTGTTACAGACTTGAAGCATCTAAGCATGGAAAAAGACGATTATGATGTCTTGTGGAAACTAGAGGAAGCTTTCGAAAGAAAAGATCTCCAATTCTTCAAAACTTTTCTCGAACGATCGAGAGATTACCCTCTTCTCCTTCGAGTGCATTCAGTCTGTATGCTAGAACACATTGGGAACGAGGAGATGGTCGGTCCTCTGTGTAAGGTCCTGAAGGAAGACGAAAGCCCGCTGACTAGGCATGAGGCGGCCTTCACTATGGGCCAATTGGGTTATCGTTCTGCGGTACCCGCCTTGGTAGACGCGATGCTTCACGATAAGAGCCCAATTGTCAGACATGAGTCGGCTGTAGCTTTGAGCTCGATCGGGGACGATGAAGTTGTTCCGCAGTTGAAGAAAGCTATCGAAGATGAGGATGAAGATGTACGCAATTCTGCCCTGATTGCATTCGAGTACCTGACATACCTGCAGAAAAAACGTAGTACCGCCGCCGAGAACGTGACGGTCAAGACGAAGATTCGACTATGAAGCATGGTTGTGGTAATTCACCGGCTCATGATACTTTCATCTGCCTCCCGTCACTAGAGAATCAGGTTCCATTAAATTCTCCGTCGAATGAAGCGAAATTTGGCGTACAGCATGGAACCTGCCCTCGTGATCAAAACAGTTAACCAATACTGCACGCACGGCCAGGAAATTCTCCACATGTTTGAGCAGTTCCGCGAGATGATGAATCACTGTATCCAAATCGGTTTGGCTGAGAACGTCACGAGCCTCAAGGCTTTGTCTCCGAAGGCGTATAGACAGCTCGCGGGATATGATACGATGAGCTGCTACAAGCTCTGCGCCATCAGCGCAACAGTTGGAATCTTACGCAATTATCGAAAAGCGGTTCGGCGTGGTGAGAAGCCCCCAACAACCCCTTATGTTCGGCGTTTGCGGCTGACCACATGCTACGGACTCAAGATTAGAGACGGGTGCTTGCTTCTGCCGCATCATCCCAGAACAGCGATCAGAATTCCTCTAACACCTCATGTTCAAGCAACCATTCGAAAGCACTCAGTTCGTTCGGTCACGTTGACCGAAGGTAAGTTATCGCTGACATATGCGAAGCAAGTCGCGGAAATCAAGCCGGATGGCTTCATCGGCATCGATAGGAACCTAAACAATGTCACATTGGCCGCAACCGACGATTCGATCATGAAGCATGACCTCTCCGAGGCAACAAGGGTAAAGGCTACCTACCGTGAGGTTCGCTCCCATGTGCAGCGGAACGATGTGCGCCTCCGCCGCGAAATCACCAGCAAGTATGGACGTAAGCAACAGGAGAAGGTGAAGCAGATTCTCCACCACGCATCCAGGCTAATCGTGCAACAGGCAAAGGAACAACGGTTCGGCATCGTCATGGAGCAGCTAACAGGTATACGCAGGATGTACCGGCGCGGGAATGGGCAGGGGCCTCGGTATCGCGGCCGAATGAATTCTTGGTCGTATGCGGAGTTACAACGTCAAGTCGAGTATAAAGCTCGCTGGGAAGGTTTGCCGGTTATCTATGTGCATCCGCGTGGGACGTCAGCGAAGTGTTCGATGTGTGGGTCTCGCATGGCGAGAATACCCGAAGAGAACCGACAGCTGCAATGTCCATCGTGCCGGGTGAACGTAGATAGGGACGTAAATGCGGCCAGGAATATTCTGGCGAGAGGCGTGAGGTTCGCGCCAATCGCGCTTCCAGTTGAAGCGATGGTACAGGAACCCCCTTCAGTGGGTAATCCTGAAAGTCGATGGAAGCGAGTTAACCTAATCGGCAATCCGCCGACAGGTTGACAGAACCTGAAGCATTTAACTTAGTGCTTGTTTCGTAGTGGGTTCAGGGGCGGTGGTCCAGACCGCGAGTCAACCCCTCGTGGGGACATCTTGGTCTAAGATAGCGACCGTAGCGATTCGCCTTAAAACCGGTCTCGGGACCATAAATGAACGGCGGGAACACCGGTGATCGAGGGTTCAAAATGACCGAAAAAGTCATGACATTCCCTCCCGCCCCACCATGCTTTTCACATAAATCCATAACGTGGCAACAACGGGCAGTTCTTATCCGGCTTAATGTTATGGTTTGCGAAAAGTGGCCGTAAGTTAACAGCCGACAGATATTTCCTAAACGACGCATTAGATTAACATTGACTGGATCGTAGGAGAGAGGGGAGAGCTTGAAGGATAAGCGAGTCATTGACTGGCTGCTCGAGGAGAATCAGCCTCCAGTTCGCTATCGCACTCTCATCGATCTCTTGGGGCGTGGAAGAAACGACCCAGAGGTAACAGAAACCTATTCCAACATTTCAAAAAAAGGCTGGGCTTTTGGTATTCTGAACCTACAGAAACCAGAAGGACACTGGCAGTCAAAGAGATCTCTTTACCGGCCTAAATACACGGCGACAAATTGGATGGCGCTGATTCTCTCCGATCTAGGATTAACAAAGGAAAACAAGCGGGTAGGAGAGGCTGCCGATCTCTTCTTCAAGCAATGGCTTGCAATACCACGAACGCCCAACATGTTCAACGATGAAGTATGCGTTGTTGGCAATACAGCTCGGATGCTAACTTGTTTTGGATATGAGGATGATCCCAGAGTCAGAAAATTGTTTGACACGCTGGTTGAAGATCAGAAGGAAGATGGAGGATGGCACTGCTTTGGATCATCCAGAGGAACACTGGACTGCTGGGAGGCCCTCGCCGCGTTTGCCGATCTTCCGAAATCAAAGCAAACAAGAAGAATCAAAAACTCGATTGAAAGAGGCGCAGAATTCTATCTGCAAAGAAGACTTTTCGATGACGGTGAGAAGAAGTACCTTCCTTGGTTTCGGTTCCACTATCCAAATCATTACTATTATGATGTTCTCGTAGGGCTGGATGTAATCACCAGGCTTGGTTACGGCGGTGATAGGCGGCTCAGAGCAGCGCTCGAAATCTTGAAACAGAAACGTCGAGATGATGGAGCTTGGATTCTTGAAAAAGTTCATCCTGACTTCGGTCGAGGTGCTCAGTGGAGCCTTCGAGAGAAGGTAAGTCCTTTCGCATTAGAAGAAGCGGGTAAGCCGAGCAAATGGATTACTTTAACCGCATTACGAGTTTTGAAAAGAGTAGGGGCTGAGCCACAAGCAAAAAGATAGGCTCCTACAATCGCCATTAGTCCCACGAATCGTGGGTTCAAATCCCATTGACCCCACGGCTGATCGCGTTCTATACTTGCTGGAACACAGAAAACAGAAACGGCTCAAAATCTGGCGCCTGAGAAGTCGCCCCACCACACTAATGCGGTGAGTTCGTCCCGCCCCACCATACTAGTTCGGCTTGAAAATCGAGGAATTGCCGACATTCTAGGGACGTTAAGAAAATGGGAAATTCTCGTGATGTCGCTTTCTAGGTCTAACGAGGTGGTGGAGGAGGCGGAACCCAGGTTATTGAGGGTGGTTGCTGTCTTCGTCCGTACACGACTAGGCCTGCTGTTGCGATTATGACGGTTGCGAGTATTGCTGCGATGGCTACGTAACCCAGTAGGGATGAGTTATTCTGGTTTAGCGTTTGATATTGCGATTGGTTTCTGTAGGGACGCTGTTGCGAGGGTTGCTGATATGGCGGGGTCTGGTATGGGTATGAACTCTGGTACGGATACTGTGTTGGATATTGGCTTGGGTATTGGTTTGGGTACTGATATGGGTATTGAGTCACTGTGGTAGTGGAGACTTGCTGGTTTCCTGACACGGCTTGAAATGTTTCGCTGGTTGAGGTTATTAGGCTCCCGTATTGGCTGGCGTAGATCGAAGCAGAGATTGTGACGGTGTGGTCTTGCGTCGTTGGTGGAAGGGTGAACCCTAACTGCCCGCTGAACGTTGTACCGCCGTTAGCGGATTGTAGAACGGTGTTCACCGAGCCTAAGCCGACGTTTGACGTTGCGTCGTAGGCGTTTCCTGTCACGTATATCTGGTTGCCGAAAACTGTCGTGCAGGTTGCTGAGATGGGCACTACGATTGGAACACTAGAGTAAGAGTACACTGAGGGCATGACGGGGTAGCTCAATTGGGCCATACAGGCATCGGCCCAGACAGGGTTGCTGTTCGCTCCAACTGCGATGATTGCTATGAATAAGACAATGGCGATTATCGCATAGTTACGCGTTTTCGCGGATGTTTGAACCAATTTTTATCATCGACTAACTACAACATGTAGTTGCCTATAACCACATTGGACGAATCATCTACATCGAAGGGTCCGTAACTACGCGTATTACAATCAAACTACGCGTACTACACGACAAGGCGATGGACCAACCGAATCACACGGGTGCTAGACCTCGAACTTTACTGGAGATGCAAACTCGAGCAGAAAGTCTCAATCGGCGCTAATCTTTGCAGGACTTATCGAAGTACTGCAAGTGCAAGATGATGATCGCAGAGGTCAGTGTAACGGTTTTCGGCGGACGCTTGTGTCATTACTAGGGCGTCAACCCTTTCGATGGTGGATGGGACCATTTATGGGCGCGTTGCGGCATGTTGACTCTTCAGCCGGATAGTAAAATGGACAAGCGCTAACGTTCACTTGGTGAAATTGACGTCAACGCAACCCTTGGATCAAGATGCGCAATATGCTGTGGGTCTGCGTCTTCTTGAAATAGTGTTGATCCTAGTTGGGTTGGTTCTGGTTGGTCTGTCAGTACTTGTTCCGATCTCGATGGGAGCAATGACGAGAGGTGGCGGGATAAGCGCGGCAATCAGATTGAACTACCTTAGAGCGGTGACACCGTTCATAACCACCGTTTCGCTGGCATCATCTTTTGTAGTAGCGGCGGTGATCGTGTCGTTTGAGAAATCAAAAGCTAATGTTGCATCGGTTTTGTTCGGGATTGTGACACTCTCAGTGTTCACAACAGAAATTGCGCTTTCCATCTACCTTTCCTCGGTTCGAACTTTATCCGGAACAGAGCCGATCCAATTGGCAATTTACTCTTTGATTGGACTAGTACTTCTTGGGTTGGGGTGCACAATGTTCACTCTGGCCTCAATCATATCCACGTGATAGGGTCGATCTGAACTCTAGGCGTATCGTCAAACAAGTCACGAAATGCGCGCGTCGAACGGTCAATCTTCAAGTTGAGGCCGCAGCAGTGTTCGCAGATCGATAGCCTCCGCATTTGGGTTAAGTGTTCGATCCAACACCACTATTCGGTTCCGGTCGTACCGACCATTCGCGAGCTTCTGGAGAATAATTGACTCAGCCTTGCCACGACCAATATAGGTGCCGGCAGAGTAATGCAGACTAAATCCGATCAAGACTATGAGCGCATAATGGTAGGAAGTCGGTGCTCCTGCCCAGAGAACTTTGTAGAAGATTCCTAGCAGACTGACCAGTATGCTGAGCCCAACAACCGATCCAAATACTGCGGTCAGAACAGTTGAGTGGAATGGTCCTGAATTGATGCCGACAATCTTGAAGCGCCTGAAGTATGGAAGAGCGATCGAAGGGACGAGGCCTGAGATCAAGGTGATCGCGATCAGCCCCGGTGTCAGCCTGAGCGAAAATAGTACTGCGTTCGCACGCTGGGGGGTAGCGAGGAAGTTCAATGAGCGCAGTACGAGCCCTAGTGTACCGGGTCTTACGGTTGTGGCTGTGGTCCTTGCTGGAATAATACTGTAGATGTCCCATCCTATTGCAATCGACGTGAAGAACAATACTAGTGGAAGGTAAATTAAGTGAGACTTCTCGATGAGGACTTTTCTTAGATGCAAGGATTTTTCCTCTTTAGGATCGATCAATTGCCTCGTCTTGGTGAGCTTCGAAAACAATCCAGCTATGCTTAACGAGCATATGCCTCCGAGGAGTACGATTGAACCATAACCTAGGCCTATGACCAGAAGGCCTGCTATTGACGTCAGGAGTGCGATTGCAACCTGATCTAGATGAACATGTGTGAGTTGAGGGATTGAGAATGTTGAAACCGCAGCGACAACATACGCGACGAACCCTAATGTCAGTGGTGCGGCCGCATCGAAGATGGCTCCACGTTGGGTAAGTTTCCACTTTCCATTAGGATCTTTGACCATGCTTAATCCCATACTGTTGCTGAGAAACGGAGCGTAAATTGGAAGCAGGACTATTTACAGCATACTCTGTGATTGACGTGTACCCTCGCGGAGCGATTTTGATTATGCGGGACAGAGCGACGGACGAGATTGTTCTAGTGGATGATCGGTCGTATATTATGGCGAAGGTAATGGAGTGAAGAAAACACATTGTTCCGGCTTGTGGCTCAAGCGGAACCCGTAAATACTTAGTAATTCGAACTATTAGAAATGCGAAGTAATATGCAACGGCTGGAGACACCACGTGAAGAATGTGCTCGCGAAGTTCTTGACGCTGTTCCGGTGGCTATGCGCACAATCAGAACCCAGCTCAGGATGCATGGGGACTCTTCACTATCGGTACCGCAATTCAGAACTCTTCTATTCATCAACCGTCACAAGGGGACGTCTATTTCAGAAGTCGCCGATCACATAGGATTAACCTTGCCCTCAATGTCAACCCTAGTTGATGGACTTGTAACGCGCAACTATGTACTGCGCAGGGCTCATGAGGATGATCGAAGGCGTATGACTCTAATGCTCACTGAACGTGGAGATGCTGCATTGCGTTCGGCCCGAGAGTGGACTCTGGCATACTTGACGGAACGGCTTAAGCCATTACCTGAAGCACAACGAGTTACCATTCTGAGAGCAATGCGTATTCTCAGACGAGTATTCTCTGAGGAGGTTGTGTGATGTCGAGGGTCAAAACAAATTTGGTTAACGTGCCCAAGGTGGAAGCGAAATCAATCCTTGAGACCAAGTCTTTGACTAAGCGTTTCGGAACGCTCGTCGCAGTCGATCAAGTGAGTATATCCATCGCACCAGGAGAGATGTTCGGTCTTGTGGGCCCAAACGGGGCTGGTAAGACAACTGTAATCAAAATGCTGACGACCCTTCTGGCCCCCACGTCCGGAGACGCGTGGGTGGCCGGCTATGATGTGGTTGGTCACTCAGCTCAGGTTAGGCGGGTGATAGGATATGTCCCGCAACTTCTTTCCGCGGACGGTTCTCTTACAGGCGAGGAGAATCTGCTAATCTTCGCAAAGCTATACCACATCCCACGCGGGGAGCGCGAAGGACGAATTCGTGATGCCTTGTCTTTCATGGGACTCGCCGAGGTATCCGACAAAATGGTTCGAGAATATTCCGGAGGAATGATCCGCCGCTTAGAGATCGCTGAATCCATGCTACACAGACCAAGAGTACTCTTCCTGGACGAACCAACCGTCGGGCTTGATCCCGTTGCCAGGAAAGCTGTCTGGGACCACATTCAACGCCTTCGTACGGACTTCGGAACCACAATTCTGCTCACAACTCATTACATGGATGAGGCGGACGAACTGTGTGACAGAGTGGCAATTATGCACCTGGGAAGAATCGCCGCGATCGGGACCCCAACTGAGCTCAAGGCGACAGTTGGTGAAGGCGCGACGCTGGATGATGTTTTCGTACATTACTCAGGGTACGAGGTGGATAGCGGAGGGAACTTCCGCGACGTCTCAAGAACAAGGAGGGTGGCAAGTCGGCTTGCATAGGCTTCCCACACTAGGAATCGGAAATGCGCTCACGGCGGCTTTCAACTTCACGACTGACACGTTCACAATCGCCGAGCTTGAAGCGCGCAAACTTCATCATGACTTCACAGAACTCTTGACACGTGCAGTCCAACCAGCACTTTGGCTCCTGATCTTCGGCGAGGTGCTCGCCCAACTCAGAGCTATTCCCACTGGGCAAATCTCGTACCTGGACTTCATTACGCCCGGCATCTTAGCACAAAGCGTTCTCTTCATCGCCATCTTCTATGGCATAGCCATCATCTGGGAACGTGACCTAGGAATCCTCCAAAAGATGCTAGCGAGTCCGGCACCTCGCACTGCACTAGTGTTCGGAAAGGCTCTTTCCGCTAGTGAACGAGGGCTATCGCAGGCACTAATTATCTACGTGTTGGCGGTCCTGATAGGAGTCCACATCAACTGGTCTGTAGTCTCTGTGCTGGGCGTGTTGTTAGTGGTGATCCTAGGATCCGCCCTGTTCTCTACGTTCTCTTTGATCATCGCCTGCCTAGTCCGGACTCGGGAGCGTTTCATGGGTGTAGGCCAACTTCTCACCATGCCGCTCTTCTTTGCCAGCAACGCAATTTATCCGATCTCAATTATGCCAGGTTGGTTGCAGGCGATTTCACGGGGCAACCCCTTAACGTATGAAGTTGACGGGCTGCGTTCCCTCATGGTGATTGGGGGCGTTAGCGTGTACGGAACCCTAGTAGACATAGCAGCTCTAATGGTGTCGACTGTGATCTTGGTCATAATAGCTGCAAAACTTTACCCCAGGGTTATCTAATTCAGACTAAGTTCAAAATGGATTTTGAAGTCCTGACAGAACAACCGGGTTACTGAAATACAAGCGAATGGGACCGGTAATTCTGTTCTGAAGGTTCGACTTATTAGTAACAAATTTGCAGACGCATTCAAGATTCAATATTGAGGGCTGTATATTGAGATTAACTGCGCTCATAGCCGTGCTAGTTGGAGTTGTTGGTGCGGCGTGGAGTTGGAAACTGCTCCAATGGTACCTTTCCGCAAACTCCGTACTGTACTGCATTGTAGGATCGAGCACTCAATGCGCGTCGGTCTTTGCGTCTGCCTCTTCATACTTCTATGGTACGCCAATTCACCTACTCGCAGTGGGATGGTTCAGTTTATTGGCCGTAATTGCCGGGGTCAGGGCATATGGGGTACGAGGCGCCTCACGCGTTGGATTACTAGTTGCAGCGCTATGTATACCGACGATCATGTATCTGGACTACATAATGATTGCAGTAATACATGCCATTTGCTCTGATTGCGAACTAGCCCATATCCTCGGCCTAATACTATTCGCGCTATTCATAATCATGTACCGCTCCGACAAGAAAAGTAACGCAAACGAAACGTGAGAATAGCAACTCCGTCGATGATGGTTGAAGACCAGCAATGAGTCCATCTTCTAGGACCAGAGCAGGCGCAGTTAGAGCGAAAGCTTAAGCATTAGCCATCACTGCATCGTAATCGATAGGGTAAGAATCTTTGTCATCTAAGAACAACAAGACCAAAGACTTCGGAAAAGAAGCCGTGGCTAAGAAAAAGCACGGGCTGAGCAAAGCAGAGAAGATTGCCATCCCCATCATACTTGTAATCGCGGTTTGGGCGGTATACTCGGCTCTCAACCCTGGATCCCCGGGAGGTTCAAGCACTCTTTCGAATTCGGTGACGACTTCAGTATCCCAATCCGGTCTAGCACCAGATTTTACGTTGCCCGTTGTTGGCCCTAACGGCTTAACCGGTCAAACTGTGACCCTGTCATCATTTCGCGGAAAGGTTGTGTTCTTAGAGTTCATGGAACCATGGTGCCCACACTGTCAAAACATGACTCCAATCTTGGATGGCTTGTATACTCAGTATGGCAAGGGAAACGTCGTGTTTCTAACTGTCGCTGGGCCTTGGAACGGGGCGACTGCAAACGATGCCGCCAATTTCATCGGCAAGTACGGATCTAGCTGGATATACGTTTACGATTCGTCAGGAACGATATTCAGCGAGTACGGCGTTAATTCGACCCCGACCTTCTACATCATCGGAACAGACGGCACCGTTTCAACAAGCTTGACGGGTGAACAAACATCCAGTACTCTGGCAGGCGCAATCTCGGCGGCAGGCGGGACCTGAGAAGAAATAGAGCTTCGAATGTCGATCAATCCGTTCACTCAGACGAAGTTCGTTAAGAAAACCTCAATGCGCGTGAGTTTACCCACCGCGTTTCAAAGCATGTGCTTCATTTCTCATAGCCTGCATGCATGAATGTGTGCGGGGCACCAAATGAGGGGATGAAAACATCCTCGCACCTTACTTTTGATAGCATTTCCTTGCTTAACCTAAAGGCGAGATCTCTCTTCAACCCACTGCTAGCAAGTGGGACGGACGATCCAAGATATTGGCTACAACGACCTTTGCATTTTGTCTCAATGTCGGAATAAAGCTGCCTTAGCGTGGTGGACTCGTTCCTCATCCCAAGAGGTCTTTCCGTAAGGTCTACGATTGCTGTATCGAACTTGTCGGTTGTGGAATGCAAATACCGGAAGGCGTCGTCGATAACGGTTCTGACTCGAGAATCTTTGAAAGCCCGATTCACCCGGTCGATATACTTCCTGCAGGATTCAATGAGCAGTTGATCTATTTCAACGAGTGTAACCTGTCCAACGGTTGGAGACTCAAGGAGTGATAGTAGCGTTTGCCCGCTACCGCCTCCGAGCACTATCACTCTAACGACTCTATTTTGTTTAGCAGTGGCGCAGAGGGCTTCGTTGAAGATTTCCGCATCATATGCGGTATGTTGGAGATTATGATCGAGAAACAACATCCTGCCATAAGCATCATTATCGATTATGTCTATCTTCTGATACTTCGACTGGCGCGAGAAGCAGAACTTCTTCGCGTGATATGCCAGATGTAGCCCGCGGTAGGGTTCATATACAATGTACTTGGATTTCTCGAAACATACTCTTCGACCAGTGTTTGACATGGCTTTTCATGGGCTGCCGAGAGGAATAATCTATATTAGATCTGTGATCGCGGGGTTGAATCAATGAAACGTCCCCTTTACAGTCAGTTGGTTCCGTATTACGAACTCATTGAAGGCCGCGATTGGCATAATGAGATTCGGCTCATCACTTCTGTCTTAACCGCTCACAAATCCGAATCTGTTGTTGACTTAGGTTGCGGAACGGGGTATCACGTTAGAGCTTTGACGAAGCTCGGCTTCAACGTAACTGGAGTCGACATCTCAAAACAGAACATTGAGTTCGCAAGGAAGAGAGCTGAAAAAGAGAAAATTCGAACGCGCTTTGTTATCGATAGCTACTATCGTTATCAGCCCGATGAAAGTGTGGACGCGGCTCTCTGCCTGAACTGGTCCATTCCTGTACGAGATCATGAGGTCAAACGGTTTCTTGACAACGCAAGTACCATGCTGCGGCCCCATGGATTGCTAATTGTGGATTTTGAGAGGCAGTCGCAGATAGTGTGGAAGGATGTTGGCAGACCATTCGTTGACTCATGGAGGCAAAAGAAGCAGTTTATCGTGAGAGTCTCAGTCGGGCAAATAGTCTCTAACGTATTATGTTCGAGAGACGTCTACGTTGTTTATCATGATTCTTCCAGACCGAGCATACCCAATGAGGCTTCGAGATACAAAGCCGCGCAACGCAGAGACCTAGCTCAGGTCTACGTGGACTATTCTTATGTGCGGTTCTTTTCGCTACCAGAGATAAGGCGGTTAGCAAGACGGTCGGGCTTTAGAATGGTGAAGAATTTTCTCTTACCGAGGAACAGGTACAAACGCAACTACACTGTCCTTCAGAAGGTCTCATAGAGTACTAGGATCCACGGCGCGAGTATAATCGGCGTCGAGGTGCAATTCGATACTCTGATTGCAAGCAGCGATACCGCATTTTATCTACGCTTGAAGAATCGCCCTCAGGGAATCTGATACGTTGGTAGCGGGGGGTGGATGTTCGGGCCGTTCTGTGCCTTTCGAACCACCGCTTGAGGAGCCGTCAAGCTCAATCTCAGGGTTTCTCGCCAGGATATGAGCCATCCGCAATCGTTCTGCGGGTTAAACCTGGCTACCCCACCCCGCTAGAGTTTCGTCGCTCAAGTTCGCTAGCAAGTCCATCAATAGATAAGGTTGTTTCCCGCCCTTCGAGCAAACTACTTTCGCGTTAGTCTACATCTCTCCCGACCGGCCTTCATGTTTCTCTACAGAGGTAGCTTGCTTGGAAGTTCAGGCCGAGTTCTTTCGAGAGCCGGAGGCCTGTAGATGGCGCGCTTTACTATGTCGGTAGATGCTTCCCCGCACTGGCGATGGTATTGTTCGCAGGCATATGCGATGAGAATGTCATCGTAGCCGAGGCCGCAGGTACTGCAGGCGTATACTCTTCTGCGCTCGTGTAGCGTTTCGGTTACCACAATTATCGGAAGCAAAATGTTCCGTCCCATCACTATGTAAGGTTTCGTGTCCTCGATTGACCTTTACACGAAAAATAGTTGAACATTTGATCAGCTCCGGGATGATCGCGGGGTCTCACGCGTGAGACGTTTTCAAGGTGACTGACTGCGTGAGGAGGAGCTAGTGTAGCTCAGATTTTGGTGGCCGAGAGGGGTGGTCGGCCTCAAGACCAGTGAGGCGTTATTTAGGCAGGCTGCAACGTATTTTCATTCAAGAAATGGGGGTCATTCCTATTTTTACACTCCCCTGCAAACTTTCGCTATCCCGTTCGCACATATTGCTCCGTTCTATTACATGGCGGTCTCGTGGTGGAGAAGAGTTTATTCCGGATGTTTCAATTGGGTCCACTGATAACCAATGTCATATATTGCGGTTCCGAGGCCTCCGATAGCGGCCACCTGCTATGTGCCGGCGCCATGTGCCATCCCACAGCCACCCGAAGTCTACTATCAACCACCCCCTCAAGCAGCGGCATATCAGCCACCCCCACAGACCTACCTATACCAGCCACCTCCAGTTGCCTACAGTGTAGCGTCGCCACCTCAGGTCTACTATTACCAGCCTCCAATGGTCAAGGTCCAGTAAGGCCCCAGGAATTTCCAGCGCAGCTTGACTACGTGAAGTCAAGGTCTGTGCCAGATGCCTGTTGGCGGTTCCTTACCCCACCTCTTCTTTTCAATTCCATAGCGAGAGAGAGGCTTTGTTAGATGCCTCTGCGCTTTCTTATCGGGAAGATATAGCCCAGGCTGAATGGTTCTGCGATTTCGACGAACCCGTTTCGATTCGTTGGGCGCGATTAACTTGCATTTCACACATCTGAAGCCTTGGCCGTCGCCTAATGATTTCATGTGTTTCCCGCAACGAGAGCACTTCGGATTCTCAATTGCAATATCATCGCTAAGCCGACGAACGATAAGCCTCTCAAGGTTCACAGTGAGTGGATGCTTGCGCTCGTTTCTTCTAACCCCGCCAAAAACCGTGACCTGATCCCCTGGAACCAAATTCGCAACCACTCCCCTGAACTTCCCGGTTGGTTCAAATGCTGCACATTGAACAATGTGATTCTTGTACTTGAGTTGGAAGAAGACGTGTCCCCCAGGGACTCGTTTGGGTCGTTCGAATACTTGTCCGCTCAATTTGACTGGTCGGTTAAGTTCGATGCGTTGGATGCGTAGTGTTCGTAGGAAATGTGCATCGGTGCCATGGTTAGTGCGGAATATTACCCATCGCTCGACAGGTTCTCGAATGCGGATGAGCCTAAATGCTCTAAGAACTGCGTCCGGGTTTTCCCCTCGCAAGCCAAGTAATACGGGATCAGGCCCATGCGGCGTAATGAGGGTCCTTCTATTATCAGAGTCATAGTTGTTGAAGGTTTCCGGCGCGGTCAAGCGATCCATCCTGACCACCGACGCCTGATCGACAAGTCTCGGCTTGCCGCGATTGCGCGGCTCTCTGTAAGCAACCAGTTCGTAGGTATAGTCCCCGTTCAACGTTTGTCCTAACGCTGATAGGGCGCCGACCAAACCAAGTCCACTACCATAACAAATCGCTGACGCGTTGGAATGCTTCAGCGTCAGTAATGCCCTATGAATGGGAATAATGTCGGTCAGAGCTGCTTGCGAAAGTCGTTTTATCGGGTCTGTGGGGTTGCCTTGCAGCATGACGATTGCTGGATCAGTTCCTGCGTCTTCCAGCCGGCAGTTTTCTTCTACGGTACGGATTACAATTTCTCGAACAATTTCGTAGGTTGCGTCTGGGATCTGGACCCTCAGAGCTACCGCTGCATTGCCACGGGTCTTGAATGGTATGTTAGGGTTTAACCGTATGATATTGGGGTAGTCTGTGAACTGGATTCTGTGTTGAGAGAATCTATCGACTAAGAGGGCAGCGATATAGGTGGTGCAACCGCCTTTCGTGGAATCTGTGTCGTCGATTCCAATGTGCAGTTTCACTAATTATGACCCGGTTGTTGTTCTAACGGGAGAGCCCGTTAGGGGTTAGGAGTTTAGGCCCCTTCTACTACTATCATCGTCAGAGTCGATCGGACCTTATCGAGTCTGCGGATCTTCCAGGTTACGATTTCCTTAAGTTTGTCCATTGATTCGGCTTCGACCTTAGCCACCACATCGTAGACGCCGTAGACAACGTACGATTCCTTTACGTTACCCAGTTTCCGCAGCTCTTTGAGAACCTCGTCTTCCGAACCGATCTCTGCGTTAATTAGCACAAAGGCGAGTGGCAATACGAGACCTCGTATTGGATTCCTTCAATGTACGGCTAAAAAGGGTTTCCTAAATTTCGGCGGCGGATGAGTCAGGGGACGGTTAGGTGTTCCTCACGCGGGGTTCGAACCATCTTGGTGGTAAGCGATGTTTCTTCTAGGATGGTGATCTTTTCAATTGACCAAGTTCTCGACAGTCCACTAGATTGAAGGTCTTCGCGAAGCTTGTCTACGAGTTCGCTCGAACGTGACTGATCGTCAACTGAGGATTGGACCAGAGTTACTAAGGCAATCTTCGCCGAGGTTAACACCAACTCTAAACGACCTTGCGTCGATGCAATATACGTCTTTGTCTGCGAAATCGAATCAGTGAATATGTCTTATGGCATGACGAGCCCCGTCGTGAGTTAGAGTTAGCTCTTCGAAAACTCCCTGGGAAATTGCCGTAATGGAGTACCAGCTTTTTTCCACAACATTTACCAGATTGGCGGTCCGAGAGTTCGGGACTCAATTGATACATGATTCGCAAATGGATTCACTTGAAGCTAGCATCCTGGACAGAAACTCGGAATACCTCGGAGTTTCAACTCTTCAATTGATGGAGAATGCCGGGCGCTCCGTAGCAGACGTGATTTCTGCCCGGTTTGGGGCTGGTAGTTCGGTTCTCGTTTACTGTGGGCTAGGAAGAAATGGTGGCGACGGCATGGTGGCCGCAAGGCATTTGGCGGCAAGGAAGTTCAATGTCACAGTGAGGCTAGTAGGAGACGCGAGGACCATCACCGATCCTATCGTGCTCCAGAACTGGTCCGCTTTGAAGTCCATGTCTTCATCGGTGAAGATTGAGGAATGCCGAGACTCATCATCACTCTCAGAATCGGATTCCGATGTGCTGATAGACGCGCTACTCGGAACGGGGGTAAGGGGTAGGCTTCGCCAACCAATCTTGAGGGCTGTCCAGCTAATCAACGCAAGCCGAGGTTTCAAGTTGGCAGTGGATGTCCCGACCGGGATAGATTCTGACACGGGTGAGGCATTTGGTGAAACTATCCGTGCCAACGTCACTGTGACGTTTCATTCGGTGAAGAGTGGCCTCAGGAAGGCGGCAACTTTCTGCGGTGAGCTTAGCGTAGCTGACATAGGTATTCCACCTGAAGCCGCAATATACGCCGGCCCGGGAGATGTTGAAGCAGTCAGGGTCAGAAGGCCGCCTGAAGCGCATAAGGGACAGTTCGGCCGGCTACTGGTCATTGGTGGTAGTGAAACTTTCACCGGAGCTCCATCCCTTGTTGCTCTCGCGGCATACCGTACCGGAACAGATCTCGTTTTCGTTGCAGCACCCGAGAAGACAGCCCAAGTAATCGCCGCCTTCTCACCAAATTTGATCTCCATAAAACTGCCGGGTGAGTGCTTAGCCGTCGCACACATTTCTATGCTACGCGAGCAAATCGAAAAGGCTACTGCGGTTGTCGTGGGCCCTGGATTGGGGCAGAGTACCAAGACGGTCTCTGCTGTTCATCGTATTCTGCCATTAATACGGGAATCGGGGAAACCGCTTCTGCTAGACGCGGACGCGTTGAGATGCCTAGGGGGTGTAAAGAAGAAATCATTCGACGGATCGACCGTGCTCACTCCTCATGGGGGAGAGTTTCAAGCCATTTCAGGAAAAACCCCTTCAAAAGATCTGAAGGTTAGAACGAGTGAAGTGAAGACGTTTGCGGCTAAGAGCGGAGCCGTCACTCTCGTGAAGGGAGCCACAGACGTGATATCGGATGGGGAGCGTGTAAAGTTGAATGATACCGGCAACCCGGGAATGACTGTCGGCGGCACTGGAGATGTTCTTTCGGGCATCGTAGCCGGGCTCATGGCGCAAGGGGTTAACTCATTTAGAGCCGCAGTGGCCGGAGCATTCATCAACGGTGCAGCAGGAGACTTGGCCGAAGAGCGGTTGGGTTACCGCCTGATGCCAACTGATCTTTTAGAATACATACCCAAAGTTTTGAACGACCCGATGTGTCACAAGGAGATTCACCAAAAACGATTGAACTAAGCCAAAATGAATCAAATTCGCAGGGGCAAAATGTTCCATCCCCCCGATTGTACGTGCTTCAGCTACGCCAAGATGACCCCAAGAAATGTACCGCCGCGAAATTAGTGAAGTTCAGGCTTGCGAGACCGCTCTACAAAGTTAGACAAGTACCACAAAACTGTCTGACGCTGAACCCTTTTGCTCAATCGTCGCTGCTGAACAAGGATCGGGTTCAAGCCTTGAAGTACGGATTGGTGGCGATCGATTGTTCGTGGGAGCGAGTGCAGACTGCATTTTCGGCCCGACTGCCGGGAAGAAACATCAAGCTTCCGAC
>JBEKPE010000007.1:0-38240 GCA_049521055.1 Bathyarchaeia archaeon | reverse complement strand
GGTGACTGACCCCTCGCTTTCTAACCGTTTCATCAGCGCTTGTGACGTCGGTTTCCTTGTCGAGACACGTGCAACCTATGCACTCAAGGTTCGTGTCGCGCAACACCTTCTTGACTCGATTCTTATCGAAGGAATCAATTTGCGAGGGAGCAACGTAGATTTCTATTCCGTCAAAACCAAACGCCTTAGCTTTCCTGGCAACCGGCTCAGGATTAGCGTCGAAGCGTTCCGTCCATAATAGTGAATGGATGCCCCACTTCACCATAAGCTCTTACCCGATCAAATCTCGATTGAATGGCTGCCGCTTAGCGTAATTTAAGGAGTTGCCCATCATCGAGCGGCGGCTGAGTCGTCGTACGTGTCCACTTCGAAGGATGTGAATCCGTGGTCGACGTTCGTAGTTAGAGTACTCTGGATTCCCTTACTAGTGTGCGGTCAAGGCCTTTTCTTTTGGCCGTACTTCTCGAGTATGTAGCTTCTAATACTGGTAACTTCCTCTTCGGGGAGTTCAACGATCGAGCCAAGGCTCTTTGCGTTGATGTTTATTC
Source organism: Bathyarchaeia archaeon (assembly GCA_049521055.1). Lineage (GTDB taxonomy): Archaea > Thermoproteota > Bathyarchaeia > 40CM-2-53-6 > 40CM-2-53-6 > FEN-987. The sequence continues at coordinate 37,692 of JBEKPE010000007.1, read as the reverse complement.
GTGCTGTAAACTCGACGCTTAGTGCGTTATTGAAAGCCTCGTCCAAGGTTCTACCCACTGCGGCAAGTCCGTGGTTAGCCATTATGACGGCATCACTCTTGCCAAGTGCCTCCAGTGTTGCCTCGCCTAACGCCTCCGTCCCGGGGGTCGCATACTCTGCCAATGGAACACGTTTCCCACTTACCGCCGCCAATTCGATCGTGGTTGCAGGTACCTCCTGATGAGCTACCGCGAAAGCGAGGGCTCCTGGGGAATGAGCGTGAACAATCGCATTCACTTCTGGGCGTTTGCGGTATATGGCGCAATGTGTAGGCGTCTCCGTTGAGAAACGAAACTTACCTTCAATCCGCCGCCCGTTCAAATCAACTACAACCAAATCCTGTGGCTTGAGAGATCCTTTGTCTAATCCGCTAGGGCTAATGATGATCCTATCTGAGCCTGGTAATCTCGCGCTTAGGTTTCCTGGAGCGTACACACCTAAGAACGCGCAAAGGCCCGACTCGTTCATCGCTTTACCCACCCTACAAATGTCTACTCTCAATTTTCCCTCGGCTGTTTTATTTGATCTTACCGACATTGTCAATCCGCCTGGGACAAAACTTTCTCATGACACATTGTCATGTGGATGCTTTAGCCTTTCGTTAGACAGAAATGACCTTGGTTAAGAAGAAATGGTATGCTGACGTAGAAGAGCTGTACGCTGGACATTAGCTTAATTTTGATGCGGAAGAAATAGTGCATCATTCCTTGTAGACTATTCTGGTCTGCTCGAACGTCCAATTGCCTTAGACGTACCCGTATGCCAGCCATCCACCGTCCGCCGCTACGGTATCGCCGGTGACAAAGGACGCGTCATCCGAAGCCAAGAAGGCGACTACGCTTGCAACTTCATTTGGATATCCTAAACGTTTTAGCGGCGTTCTCTTGATTGCGGGAGAAATGTCCCGAGTCCCCGCTTTGACTTCGGCCTTTATTCTTTCGGTTTCCACGTAAGCCGGGGCGACGCAATTAACCCTCACATTGTATTGCGCCCACTCGATTGCTAGCGATTTCGTCATGCTGACGACTCCCGCTTTCGCAGCGCAATATGCTAGGCGATTGGGAAAAGACGTGAACGCCGCTACGGAAGATAGGTTGATTATGACCCCTGCGCGCCTGTCCGCCATCGTTTTTCCAATAATGCTGCTGCACAAGAACACTGCCTTTAGATTTGTATCAATCGTTCTGTCCCATTCGTCCTCAGTAAGTTCGAAACTTGGTCTGACCATGAAGATTCCAGCATTATTTACTAGAATGTCCACTTTGCCAAACGCTTCTACCGCTCTTCGTGAAAGCAATTCAACATCCTCTTTTCTCGTGACATCTGCTTTGACTAAGAGCGCCTTTCGATTGGCCTTCTCAATCATCGCTGCGGTTTCAGCAGCCTCTTGAGCACTGGTATTGTAGTTAACCACCACATCGCATCCCTCATCGGCCATTCTAAGAGCAATTGCTCGGCCCAGTCCCCTGCTTGCCCCAGTCACGACGCAGGATTTGCCATCAAGCCTACGTGCCAATTGTGGTCACGGACTCTCGAACGAATAGGAGATATATTTCTTCCCACTCACCACGACAGCTCGTTAGATCCCCGAAACCTCAGACGAGAAACTCGCGTCCAATTTTGCACGAAAACCTCATCGTTCCGCATGGAAACTTCATTCGCAGTCGTCTGCTGCGCAAAGCTCAGTCCGCAAACTATGACTCTTCAATCTGCTCGACGATCATGGTTGATTGTCGATAGGTACGAAATCTAAGAGCAGGTCTGAAAATATCTTACTCGAAACAATCAAATAGCGGGCGATTCTGCTACCTGCCTATAGCTGACTAGAATGGAAAGTCCTGCACGCGTCGATGACCAAGCGTTAAGAGATGTTATGCATATTCAGCCGGAAGCAGTTGACCCCGACCGGCATATCACGGCACTCTATCATGTAGAAGGATCCGTGCCTTTGAATAAGATGGCTGAGGAATCAGCCATAGAGAATTCTACAGGTACGTGGACCTTAGTCGGATATGAAACTCTTGAATTGAGGAAGAAGTACGGTGCTAAGATATTCCGAGTAACCGGCTCCGGAGGATCAGGCTTCATCAATCTGGCCTTCGAAGCTTCAAACTATGATCCCGAACTCGGAGGCATCAACTGCCTACTTTCAGACATAGCCGGAAACATTTTCGACATGGCTATACTCGATAATGTGAAGCTCATCGACGTTAACTTCCCGAAGTATTGGGTTGAAGCATACAAAGGACCGAAGTTTGGAGTCGAGGGCACAAAGAGGATTGCAGGGATCACGGAGAACCGTCCAGTCATCGGATCCATTACCAAACCCAACATAGGACTTGACACTAAGACGTATGCGAAATTGGCATACGAAACCGCGCTTGGAGGGATAGACATCATGAAAGACGATGAAGCCATTGTCAGTCCGAAGTATTGTCCGCTGGAAGATCGAGTTTCTGCCGTGATGGAGTCAATCGACCGGGCGAAACAACAGACTGGAAAATCAGTGCTCTACGCCGTGAACATTACGACTCGCCAAGACAAATTGCTTGAACTCGCAGAAAAGGCAATACAAGCGGGAGCAAATCACCTCATGGTGTGTGCACCTTACATTGGTTTCGGGGGTATGCAAGCCTTAGCCGAGGACCCGTCCGTTAAGGTACCAATTCATTCACACCGAGTGGGACATGCCGCCTTCACACGCAATCCAAAACATGGAATCGATGTAGCGCTCTGGTCGAAGCTCATGAGAATGTGTGGCGCTGACCAGTTACATGTGGGTAGCGTGGAAGGAAAGTTCTACTACAATACAGAGGAAACTCAGCACACTATAACCGCTCTCCGACAGCCTTGGCTGCATATTAAACCCACAATGCCCGTCTCTTCAGCCGGAAACCGCCCGTCCAGCATAGGAGCGAACATCAAGACCCTTGGCACCGACATGATGTTTCTAGCAGGAGGAGGAATACACGGCCATCCCGATGGTTCAACTGCCGGAGCCAAAGCAATGATGCAAGCAGCACAAGCGGCTCTATCAGGCATATCACTCGAGGAAGCCGCGAAGACACACCCTGAGCTGGCTCGAGCTCTACCAACCCTCGAACTGAAACATTAATGCAAAAAGGGTTAGATTCCCTCACGCAATTCACGTGCTCACACTTCTAGTGAGCCGTGTACTCTGCCGAAATCATACCCAATCAATGTCAACTGATGCTGACACTTGGTGAACAGGAAGATTGAGGGTTCATGTGACGTCAGGTGTCCCGGATGAAACGCCCTCCGGCACTTTGGTTGTAGTAGATGTCCTTCGATCAAGCTCAACAATAACCCAAGCACTTAGCAATGGAGCTAGAGCTGTCATTCCATTCAGCAACCCTCGAGAAGCCCTCAAATTTCGCCCTTCGATCCCTCGGGGAGGTTACGTGCTCGTCGGTGAACGTAACGGGATTACCCCGAGAGGCTTCAACTACAACATATCGCCATTGGACGTGACCAAAGACAATGTGTGCGGTAAGACAATACTCTATTCGTCTTCGAATCTAACACGAATTCTGGCAAAACTGAAGCGGAGAAAAAACACAATCGTTGGCGGTATTACCAACGCGAAGGCAGTAGCAGATTTCCTTCGGTCCAAAGGCAATAACGTAACCATCATTGCATGTGGAACCCTCCAGGGACCAACGGTCGAAGACTTGGCTGGAGCAGGTGCAATCGCGGCAAATCTGTTGACCGAAGATCTATCAGACGATGCCTTGATTGCAGTCGGATTCTACAGAAACCCTTACTGGCGAAACTTAGTCAAGAGAGGGCGCATCACGAAGCGTCTGCGCGAACTAGGTTTCCGGAGAGACGTTGACTTCTGCCTCCAACCTAACATTAGTTCCATTGTCCCTGGTATGCGAGGAGGGCGAATAGTGAATCTTGCCCTTGAAGGCTGATTTTTGCTCGAAAGTATTTCGAGCAGAGTCAGTTCATTTGGGAACTAGAGACTCCGAGTTTAGCTCTCTACGATTTCGTCGTTTTCAATTCCTTCAACATGCTTAATGTTGTGGGCTAGGATGATTGTTTGCTTCCAATTGACTTTCGCTTTGGGTTTCAGGGTCGCGTAATCCTTCCATTGGTTGACCGCGACCTCGAGGTTATCAGGTCGTCCGGTTACAGGCTCGATCGCTGCGAAGTAGTAGTCTCTCCATCCTGAGTTATTTGTGCAGATGAGGATGTACGGCAGCGCGTCTCCATCGAATCTGAATCCGATTGCTTCCTTTCTAGGCTCATTGATCAGGGCGCACCATTTCTCCTTCAGTCTATCTGTGTATAGGTTTTCCATGGTTTTTTCGCAGGGGCCGCGTATCTTGCTGATGTCCACTCGCTCTCCTTTGTTATCAACGGACTCAGGCCATGTGATTTCGTCTCCCATTTTGCCGTATTGACCTGCATACCCCAACTTGACTTTCGATACCTCATGGGGCAGAACTAAACGATGGAATGGAGTTACCTGGAGAGTGTTGTGGCTGCTATAGTGGTATTCCAGAGTTTCATTTGACAAGTTCCGAAGCTCATATCGTAAAGAAAGAACAGGTTTGTCCTTAACGAGCGTAATTTCTTTGCGTATCAAGAGCGGATAGAGTTTGCATTTGGCCTCCGCCCTAATCGCAGCAGCCTTACGTGTTCGTTCAATCTTCAAGATTCTCCAAGGAATCGATGAAACCTCACCTCCAAGAGGCAAATTCTTGCCTTTGACAGTGCATGGGTCTGTGGTGGGCAAGCAATCAAAGAAACCGCTGACGTTCGCCAGTTCCACGTCCGACTTCTCGAGAGGGGCATCAGGGCTATGCCACGCGAAGTCGGTCTCCGTGGGTTTGTAAATCAGGCTTAGAATGCGGGCGCCAAGTTCGGGCGCAACGACCGCTCGCACCTTCTCATTTTCAAGAACAAGCGTACTCATTGCACCATGCTGTTTTTTCTGAATCTTACGCGGCGACATCAACATTCCTCCAAAGGCGATTTGCTGCTACGATTTTTTCCTTTCATCTCTATTTCAATCCTACGAATCATCATTACGAGTTTGGTTTCGAGGTTTGATTTGAGAGCGGACGCCAGTCTTTGGTTAACCAGTCTTTCATTAGGCTTCTATAGAATTCCATGCGCTCCTTGTACAAGGTTGCGCGTTTCGGGTTAGGGTAGTAGCGCTTACTTGCGCGTGTGAACTCCCCCGCCTTTCTTTCAACATCATCCCACATCCCCACAGCCTTCCCGGCGAGTAGTGCTGCACCTAACGTTCCAAGCTCTGGTTGGTCTACGGTTTCTATAACAGTGCCAAAGAGATCGGCTCTAAGCTGTGTCCACCAGTCCGACCGTACTCCTCCACCGACCCCTCTCAGCATTTCTATTTTCGCTCCACCCTCTTTGAGTATGTCAAGGAGATAGTGTGTGTCGTAGGCAATGCTTTCCATGAACGCCTTGACTGCGTCAATCGCTGACGTTGCGAGTGTCATTCCAATCAGTGCAGCGCGAAGTCCGCTACCCCCAACCCAAACTGCTGTGGCGCCGGAAACGTATGGAACGGCTAGTACGTGGCCAGGGCCATCGCCTAAGCGACGGAGCATGCTCTCCTCGTCATCTAACTTCACATTCACTAGCTCTCTTGCCCAGTTGAGAGTGGCGCTGCCGGTTGGACTAAGTCCGTACACCATCCAGCTTGCCTTGCCTGGGTATGGCCCTATAGATACGCCAGCGTTTACGAGCACAGACGGAGGCGGTTGCTCAGTAACGGGCAGGAGTATATTCTCCCATGAACCGCTAATCAAACCGCCAGTTCCAACCCTTGAGACTCCGGCGCCTAGCAGAGTGCAGACAGCATCATTTGCACCCACTGCAAGTTCTACATCATTTGTAAACCCTAGACCTCTTGAGATCTCCTTGGGGACGGGACCGATTATTTCCCCCCATGCTCTGATCTCGGGCAACAAGTCTGGGTTTATGCCGAATTCCGAGACGCGCTTCGGCGACCATTGGTGCGTCCTGAAATCGTACACTAGAAATCGTCCGGCATGGCTGTAGTCCACCACAGCTTTTCCGGTCAGGCGCAGAGAGAGGAATTCTCCCCATCCAACGAAATGCTTGGCTTTGTGCATGATGCTAGGTTGATTCTTTTCCCACCAGAGAAGTCTGCACGCTGGATCCATGCGTTCCGGTGTATGACCGCAGAACTCGAACCATTCATCAGCAGAGTACGCCTTTGAGATGGTTTTCTCCAAACCGCTTTCCCGTGTGTCCGCCGTCATAATGCACGGGCCGAGAGCCTTGCCCTTGGCATCTACCGGGAAGCCTTCCCTCGTAGACGCCGAAACAGCTATCGCGCGTGGAGGCATTTGCTTTACTGATTCGGCAGCATTTAGGCGTCGTAGTCCGTCCACAGCGTTATTCCAGATCTCTTCTGGATCAAGCTCCCAAGCTCCGGGAAAGGGATGCTGGGGTGTATGCGCGGCGTAGATGCTCCCTAGCGACTTACCTTCCTGATTGTATGCTGAGATTTTTGTCCCGGTGGAGCCGACATCTATACCGATCAGGCTCAATGCCGACCACCAGCTTCTAACGGTAGGCTAATAGCGACTAGAAGACATCGTGGACGTTCTTTGCAAAGGCACGGATCAGCGTCTTGTTGCAACCCGTGTAGGTGGTTACTTCGTTCACGCCTGCTTTCTTGTATTCTTCGATTACTTTGACTACTTCTTTCCAGTTCTTGCAGAAGTGCATGTTTCTTCTCAAGTCTTCCTCGGTCACTTTACTTCCCGCTTCCTCTACGGCAACTGGGGTTGGTATGCTCCACGAGTCTTTTCGGCAAATGCCGAGGGTTCTCCATGCGTTCTTGATGAGCTCACCTGGTTCATCAAAAGTGAAGACAAGTTCAACCGCGACCTTTCCCAACCCTTCTTTGTTGGCCTGTTGTCTTCCTTCTTTGTATGCTGGAAGGATGGTTTCGGCAAGCTTCTTTGGATCGTTTCTCGGGCTTATCGTAATCAGGCCGTCTGCGTACACGCCGGCTTCATGAGCCGCCTTCTTCCCTATTGCAGAGAAATAGATCGGAATCTTCCGTGCTGGTTTCGTGTAAAGGTAGTAGAAATCAGATGAGAAGTACTTGCCTTCAAACTTGAAGGGTTCTGGGGATTCCCATAGTTGCTTGATTAGTCTAAGCCCTTCTACGAGTCTGTCCTTTCTTTCATCCCATGCAGGCCAATTTCCATTCCAGAATGGTCGTTCATTTAGTGCCTCACCGGTGCCGACTCCTAGCATCAGCCTGCCTGGGTACATGTTGTCTAGAGTTGCTGCTGCCTGAGCGATTATTGCGGGATGATACCTTGCTCCTGTGGGCACAGTAACCCACGGGCCTACCTTGATGTTTCTGGTTTTTTCTAGTGCCACGCTCATCATGGACCAGCAAAAAGAGGCTCTCTTGCCAGAGTGGTACCAAGGAAAGATGTGGTCTCCAAACCAGACGGTTCGGAAACCTAATCGATCAGCATAAACTGCCGCATCAACAAATTCCCGCGGGTCATAATCGTTTTCTCCGAGGTTTACTGAAATCTCCATCTTCGTCAAAGTAGTCACGCAGACTAGTGGCCAGTTTCCTCAAATCTTATGCGTTTCGGCTCTAAACCAAAACAGGTTCGCAGATTCGAAGCAGCAAATAGCCGATCCCCACTTTTGCGCTCTCAATGCGATCCGATAGTCAATTCCTTTGGCGTGAAACGAACTTGTTTCATAACTGGCATCGTGTTGAATCAATTCTGGAATGGATGCCCTGTATGGATGTATCATCTAATGTGATGAGGATGGGAGAGTAATTGGAATTTAATCGATAGCACGTATTTTGATCGATGGAGAAGTTCAGTTGCGCCTGAGGTTTTCTAACAAAACGGTTAAATTAGCTAAGGATGGGAACTGTTCGACGAAATTTGTCTGGTAGCGATGTATTTCTTAGACGATCGTCAGGTGTCATCAGAACTTTAACGCCAAGAGATGCCATGTTCTACGGATACTTGGTCATCGCTGGTTTCTATGGCGTTACGTTTTACTTCTTCCTTGGCCCGGCCCTGTTTCCAGGAGCCAATGTCTTTCTTGCAATGGTCATACTGTTGGTTCTATTCGCTATTCGTTGGGTGACCTATTCCGGTCTGATCAGCGCGATGCCTCGTAGTGGCGGGGACTATGTTTTCTCGAGCAGACTCGTAAGCGGGCTGGTGGGTTTCGTTGTTACGAACGCTGGGATGGTCTGGTGGCAGGTTTTCTGGGACTATCTTGCAGGTAATACGATTGCTCTGACTATCATTCCGGCAATGCTTGATTTCGTAGGGCGCGCGACAGGAGACACGGCCTTGATCGGCGCGGCTCAATGGTTTGCTAACATATGGGTTGCTTGTGCCATCTCGATACTCTTGCTGTGGATCGCGTGTGCGGTAATGTTGAGGGGTATGAGGGCTTACGTGGTCTTCCAGAATTATTTCATAATTGTATTCGGCTTCTTAGCGTTAGTGATCGTAGCGGCGCTGTTTCTAGTCGTTCCGCAGTCCTCCTTCATAGCCAACTTCAATGCTTATGAAAACCTATTCCAGTCCAATCCCGACTGGTATCATTCAATCATATCTCAGGCCAAGAATCTCGGGTTCAATCCGGATGTCGGTTTCAGCTTGGTCGACACAATCGGGCTTGCTGCATTGTACTATGGTCTGTGGACCGCCGTCTCCTTCGGCATGGAACTCGTAGGCGAAATCAAGGGCGTGCAATCGTTCAAGACAGCTTGGTGGACCCAGTATGGAGCGATACTATTACAGTTCGTAACGTTCGCGGTAGGAGCGGGATGGGCTTACAGCTACATGGGACAAGAGTTTTCAAGGTCCATTGGGTACCTCGTTGTAAATGGGCAGGCACCGCCAGGCTTTACCTACCTCGGATCTTATGCGCTATTCGCAGTCGTGTCGGACAATCCGATCATAGCAATCATAATTGGTTTAGGCTTCGCGGGTGCTATGGCGAACAGCTTGTTTAATGGTTTTCTCGGCGGATCCAGAATACTCCTAGCTCAGTCGTTCGACCGGCTGTTGCCGAGCTGGGTCGGGCACGTTAACAAGCGCGGGGCCCCTGACAATATTCTGATTGTGCTCACAGCGCTCTCCTGTGTAGCTGCAGTTATCTTGACCGGATATCCGTCGTTAGGGGGTCTCCTTCAATTGGCGCTAATGGCCCAGTTCATCGGATTCGCTGCGTCGATCGTAGGTGGAATCGTCTTCCCGTGGAAGGCGAAATCGCTCTATGAAGCGTCCCCGGTAAGTAAATACAAGATTGCGGGCTTCCCCGCGATCACCATATGCGGCATAGTCGGGTTGGGAACGGATATCTGGGCGATTGTTGAGTACTTCACAAACCCTGGTTATGGTATATGGCCGGGGACAACTTTGGCACTGAGTTTCGCTGCCATGCTTTACATTGTGCCCTTTGTGTGGTACTTGGTCAACAAACGATACCGAGCAAACCAGGGAATCATGATAGTGCGTGCCTTCAAAGAAGTTCCACCCGCATAGGGTGGAAAGTCCCTATTTTCTCTTGGACTTCACGAATAGGTAACTAGTGACTAGACCAAGCATCATCTTCTGTATTCGTGATTGACTTCAGTCAAAAGGATTAATGAGTGAGCATCGGAGCGAAAGGCGAAACTGAGGAGTAGCCGTAGTGTCGAGCAAAGCGAAGAATAAGAAGAAATATTTTTCCATATTTTTCGTAACCGATGTCCAAGGCAGCGAAAGGACTTTCCGTAAGTTCCTAAGCGCGGGTGAATACTATGAAGCTGACGTCGTCATGTGCTGCGGAGATATCACCGGGAAGATGGTTGTTCCCATCGTAAAGGGATCAGATGGTGTCTACATTAGCAAGCTCTTCGGTCAGGAGCAACGAAGTACAACTGAACAAGAACTAACGAAGCTTGAAGAAACAATATCGAACACGGGGTATTACCCGTATCGTACTGATGAGGACGGCAAGAAACAACTCCAAGAGGATCCCAAGAAGATCGATGAATTATTCAGGAAATTGATGTTTGAACGGCTACAAGGATGGATGAAGCTGGCAGAAGACAAGTACCGTGATACTGGCATTAAGTGCATTATGACAGCTGGCAACGATGATCTCCCAGAGATCGAGCCAATATTGAATTCTTCTGACTTCGTTGTAAATGCGGAGCACAAAGTCATTCGGCTGGACGAGAACCATGAAATGGTAACGATCGGCGAGGTCAATATCACTCCGTGGAAATGTCCCCGGGACGTTTCAGAGGAGCAGTTAAGGGGGTTAATCGACGAGTTGGCGGCTAAAACGGAGAACGTTCAAAACTCCATTTTCAATCTTCATGCTCCACCTGTGGGTTCAACGCTCGACACCGCCTATAAGTTGGATTCTAGCGTGGATCCTCCGAGGGTAGTGACTCAGGCGGGCCAACCTGTTACAATGGGCGTTGGGAGTGTTGCAGTTCGTGAGGCGATCGAGAAGTATCAGCCGCTGGTGGGTCTACACGGCCATATTCATGAGTCTCGGAGTATAGCGAACCTTGGACGGACGATGTGTATCAATCCTGGCAGTGAGTATAGTGAAGGAATACTGCGAGGCGTCATAGTTAATCTATCAAAAGATAAGGTTCTGAGCTATCAGCTAACCTCGGGATAGTACTACGCGAGTACGTTCCACTTCAACATTCAGATCGGTCGACCCAAGGAGGCATTGTCCATCCCCACAGGGGCGAACACCTGCGTGCTCATTCGACCGCCATGGTGCGGCCAGAGTTGGTGCGGGGGAGGGGATTCGAACCCCTGAACCCCTACGGGACGAGGTGTCTTAACATCCTCGTTTGATGTTCCTGAGCTTCGCGCACGTAAGTTCGGATGTGTCTCGCGCCTTTGACCTGGCTTCACCCCCCCAGTGTGCGCTGGAGGTTTGGCAACCCCCGCAACAGTCAGAGGCTTACCCCGCACGCGAAACCTACGCCCGAGGCGCCAACATAAATCTAGTGCAGGTAACGCGTCCTGTTACCTCTTCGTTTGGTGAATAGTTTCAGTTACCTGTCGGTCTAATTTGGTGGCAGATTTCTTCGATAGGTAGGGGTGCTACTCTGCCATGGCTGAGGCTGTTAAGGCGGTTGTGGGAGAAGTTTGGCAGCCAACCGAAACCAAGAGGCTTCGTCTTCATGAGATCCGTGACGCTTGGCGCCATATGACCCCGCACACATATCTGGAGAGGCGTTCAGTTGCACCAGAACTGCACTCAGCTTACTCTAGAAATCGCTTCAAAAGCAAAGGAAAAGATGACCCAATCTACCTGGCCCATTACGACGTGGAGATCAAGCGAACTGCAAATCGATATTGCAAGTTGTGGGTTCGAATCCCTTACAGGCCTCGAAGCCCCATATGGCTTCCGTTAAGGATGAGTAAGCGGGCCGAATCCGTTCTTTTTGCCTCCAAGCTTCGCGACTCGAAGCTTGTTGCAGGCCGTAATGGTCGTTTTTGGATGCATTTCACAGTCACTCGTGAAGTGACCCCTATTCAGCCTCAAGCTGTGTTAGCTGTGGATTTGGGGGAGAAGCGTTTGGCGACAACCGTGTTGTTGACCAAAGAGGGCTTCCGTGAACCCAGATTCTACGGTAAACAAGCTAGAGGAATCCGCAGGCACTATGCATGGCTCCGGAGACGCCTTGGAGAGCGGAAGCTTCTCCGAGTCATAAGAAAAGTGAAAGACACGGAGCGACGGAAGACCAATACCCTCTGCCACCAAATCAGCCACGCCATAGTCACGCAAGCAAAACAGAACAACGCAGTGATCGTTCTAGGCGATTTGAAAGATATCCGCAAGAGGGCGAAGGGCAAGCGCATGAACCGTATTGTTTCAGGAATGCCGTACTTTAAGCTGACAGAGCAAGTTAGGTACAAGGCCGCTTGGGAAGGAATATCTGTCTTCAAGATTTCTGAGCGTGACACATCTAAGACCTGTCACCGTTGCGGCTCGATGAATACGAGTCGTCTAGTTCAATCTGTTCTCGAATGTCATGGCTGTGGATTGGTCTATAACGCTGACCTGAATGGGGCGGTGAATATTGCTAAGAGGTTCTGGGAGCAAGCCTTCCAGAACGGGGCGACTGGTTCTACGCCCGTAACTCTCCCTGAGCCCAACCTGAGGGCGCATGATGAGGAGAGAAGTTACCAAACGAAGAGGTAACAGAACCGGGAGAGTCTGCTACCTCATCTCTCCGGGACGGAGAGTAATAGTAGGTTTCGCGGCAGCACTCTCCCGAAAAATTAATCCTAAGAATTAGGGCCTACGTAACCGAGTGGAATGAGAGCGCAGTTCTCTCATCTTTGAGGCTCCGCTACGAACGGACTATGAGTTCTAGGGCCACGTCTAGTACGCGTAGAAAAGGCGGCCTGCCGGCCATGGGGTAGGGTAGTAGAACTGCGGATAGGGCGCATATGAGCCATAGTATGGATACGGCGCATACTGCGCAGGGTACCAATACCTCGGCCTACTGAATGCATACGCAGCCGCACCGAAACCTAGGCCTGCTGCGGTTCCAATTCCAACGCCCACCCACGCACCCGTTATGCCCGCGGCCGTGAACCCTAAGGCTCCGCCCGCTGCAGCTCCGAGTAGTGCTCCTGCGAGAATGAAAGCCATCTTACATCACTCAAAGTGGTGTGCGGCGCATGGTTATAGCATTTTACGGAGTAACGGGCAGGGTCTGCTCTGGACGTAACGGTTTATGCTAAGCTGATGATACGGTGGTTGACTGGTTTACGCGAAGGGTCCGACGCCTTCGGTGATCTTTATCGCTTGTACTGGGCATTGGATTTCGCATGCTCGGCAGAAGATACAGTCCCGCTCCCGGATCGGGTCTGCTTTCCACCGGTCCAAAAGCGTCTTGCCGCTATCGTTAGGGGTCTGCTTATCGATCTTATCCTGTTCCGCGGGGAAGTCCATCTTATCGAAGACATTGGTTGGGCACACTGAGATGCAAATTCCATCGGCGATGCAAATGTCAAAATCTACCCCAACAGCGACACCGTGCACCCCATACTCCTTGCTAACGCCATCCTTCCATCTGACCTCATGCCCCTCATGATTTTCCTTCTTGGGCCATTCATTCGGGAAGGAGGCGTCGTCAATTATCCGTCTCTCAGTCATTCAAGACACCAATCAAAACCCCCAACGGCACGACGAATTAAGAAGATTTGCATGTCACAAAGGAACCTGACAATACGGAACTTAGATTTCTCAACTGTAAATTTTCGGCTGAAACTAGGGCGGTTGCTTGGTTGGAAATTTGGATTTTGCGATTCAATTCACCCTGGCAGAGTCTTCTTGAGAAAGTTAAGCCAGTTAGTTCCCATCATGCCCACTATGTCCGTATCCGAGTAACCAGCATTGGCTAGCGCGTCTGTAATCTTTGGCAAATCAGCCGCCGTGTCCATCTCAGAGGGTATGCTCTCGCTGCCGAAGCCCCCATCAAAATCTGAGCCGATTCCAATGTGGGATGTACCACCGGTCAAGTCGCGGATGTGGTTGACTTGTTTCACGAAATCGGTTAAGGTCACGTGTTCCTTTACTCTACCAGTCTCCTCCCAATCAGCCCGCAGGAACCGATTGTAAAGAGCGATGCCGATCACTCCTCCGCGATTCACTATTGCCTGAATCATTTCGTCACTGAGATGGCGATCTGTCGGGATTAGCGCTCGGCAGTTTGAATGCGTAGCTATCACTGGCCCATGAAATAGGTCGAGAGCTTCGAAGAAACTGGCCTCAGCCATATGAGAGAGGTCGAGGACTAGTGGTTCACGTTCCATTTCGGTTAGTAGTTGGCGTCCCAGTGGCGTTAATGGTCCGGGTTTTCCTGTTCCTCCCGAGTAACGTGTCTTCCCGTGTGCGGGGCCAATGACCCGGAGTCCTCCACTAACCCATTCGTGAAGATGGGCGGGGGAGAGAATGGGGTCAGCTCCTTCCATCGAGATAACCATGCCTAGACGGTAGCCGCCGCTGATCACATCCTGTAGGTTTCGTTTTGTTGTTACCAGCGCGAGGCGTGGATTGCGGGTTAGGTTCTGGTAATAGGATAATTGTTGCTGGCCTTGTGCGTAGGCCTCTTCTGGTGTTTTGTAGCATGGCTCCACGCGGATATTAGTTGGGTTATCGCACGCTGCCGCCCAAATGGAAGCGAAGACTACCCGAACGTTGGCCTGCTCAAACTCTGGAAGGCCAACGGTTGGAATCCCCCAGAGTGGGTTCGGAGGAACTTCACTATCGCGCTTGCTGTGAGCGGAGAGCAGAAAGTCTCGTCCCAAGTACAGTGCGTTGGTCGCAATGTCCTGATGACTATCTACGATAGTGCAATGTAGAAATGTAGATTTCAAATTAACGACCAGAATTCTTCTTCTAACACACTTCAGATTAGGTAGCGTCTAGGAATCCGGTTGTTTCCCGGTTGAGAACTTAGTTAAGCACGCAGGGCAAATGCAATCCTTAGACAGCCTCTCTAGCGCAGCGGTGGCTTTTGGGGGTCAAAGTGAACTCGTTGCACCAGCATTCACCTACACCGGTTTGACATGTGAATGAAGAACCGCATAAGCCGCATTCTAATTCTCGGGGCATAGGAACTTTCGCTCGCGTTAAGAAGCTGGGCACCCATATATTTTCTAACCGTATTCGATGGGCTTTTGGAGGACAGCCGTTGTCAAAGCGACTAACTAGGATTGTCTCGCTTTTGCCGAGCGCGACTGAGATCGTTTACTCGCTAGGTTTAGGGGATAGTTTGGTTGGGGTGTCCCACGAATGCGACTACCCCGAAGAGGCGATGAGGAAACCGAAGATAATCGAAGCCATCTTCGATACGACAAAGCTGAGCAGTGAACGGATCGACGCGCTTGTGATCGAGAACATGAGGGAGGGCAAGAGCATTTACCGGATCAAGTTCGAGGAACTAAGACGAGCAAACCCAGACCTCATCATCACACAAGAACTCTGCGACGTGTGCGCAATCGGAGCAACCGACGTCTTGGAAGCCGTGAATAGGTTAGGGAAACCCGTACAGGTGCTCTCACTCAACCCGCATACTCTCGAAGACGTTCAGGATGATATAATGAAAGTAGCCAGAGCGACGGACCGCAAGAAAGAGGCGGAACGCGTGATCGTACAACTCAACGAGAAAGCGGAGGGAATTAGGGGGATAACGCAAGGCGCGAGCAAAACGACGGTCTTCTGTGTCGAGTGGTTGAAGCCCGTCATGAATGCAGGCCATTGGGTTCCTGAAATCCTCGAGTACGCGGGTGGAATCGATGAGCTCGCAACTAAGGGTGAACCATCAACCTACGTAGACTGGAACCGGGTCTTGGACTATGATCCGGAGGCGGTTGTTTTGATGCCCTGCGGCTTTACGACACCTCGAACCCTCCGCGAAGCAACACAGTTCCTCAATCTCCCTAACGCAAAGCAACTCTCCGCTGTGCGAAACGGCCGAGTGTACGCGACTGACGGGCACAATTACTTCAGTAGATCAGGCCCTAGGCTCTTCGACGCGATCGGCATCGTAGCCCACATGCTTCATCCAGAACTCTTCACTCAACCACTCGACCCGACGTTAGGCAGTAGAGTCGAGATGGTAGAAGCACAAGGCTAGGAAACGAACACACACAATGTCAACGGACCCGGCGTTTCAAATTGTGTGCGCGCACCAGCAAACCCACACACTCCACATGCAAGAAAAAGAAACGGAAAAGGAATAGTGGGTACGCTATGTCTGTTCTTCGTCGGTCGTCAGTAACGAACGTGATTCAAAAGAAACACATATGATCGTTATGCAGCAAAACTACTGTTACGGCGGATTTAATTTTGTCCGTCCTAAATACTTACTTTCGTCAATCTTTAGGTTGAGTATTTAGTGCCCATTATTTCCCGAAATCAATTGATTATGGTAATTGCCTGCCTAATCATCGTCCTTCCTATTGGAACAATGTTCATCGCTGGGCGGACGGGTCCCTTACCAACGACGACTTCAGCAAATTACACGACCAGTGAAACTTCAAGCTTGGGAACGATCTCGTGGCTATCCCAGCCTCCGGCCAACTCGACAAATGCAGCGTTACTATCTAGTGCAATAGTCCTCATGAAAGGAATTTACACGTATTCACCCGAAGATCCGAACTATCTCCCAACTTCCTACACGAACCAGAACAGTTCGCTTACAACCTACGTAGTTCACGCCACGCAGCCCAGCAGTGTAGCTTGGGCACCATCAGGGGGAACACAAATAATCTGGAAGAGCGTGCCCGGAGTTTCCCCAAGAGGATGGAGCGGCACTGTCACTGCAGCCGGCATAACAAACACAGGAGACCAGACTGAGTCTTTACATGTAATGACAGACTGCAGTGGATTCATCACAGCCCTCTTTGCTTATGCGAATAACGAACACACAACCAAATTCAACAGTTGGACGACCGGAAGTTCCATACCCGAAGCAAGCTGCACTGACTGGCAGGGAAACTGCACAGAGCCAAACCCGCTCAACTATTATCATCTCTTTTCCACAGGAGAGAACGGTTGGTTCCAGAACGTTACACTACCAAACCTTCAGCCTGGAGACATTATTGCCTTCGCAGGTACAAACAAAGATACCGGGCACATCATGCTCGTAGCAGCGGTTTCAAATGGCAGTGATAATCAAAACTCAAGGTACGTTGTAGTCATTGACGAGACAGGTTCACCTCACAGCTACGACACCCGTAAAACTACGACACTGCCATCTGGAGCCACACACGATACTCCTCATGAGGGAGCTGGCATCGGTATGGGAATTGTGAAACTGTCTATTTCCCCGGAGGGTCAACTCCAGTTCTTCTGGGGTATGAACACTCCCACGCCAGAAATCGGGTCGATCGCGTTGGGGCGGTCCTTGTAAGATAATCAATCTGATGTTCCAACGATTTTTTCCTTATTGCGATGACCACGATCATGGTATCGAATGCGATATCGGTGTGTGTGGGTTTGCTGGTGCGCGCACACACAATGACCTTGCCTACAATCCAAACCAGCGCCCCCGGCGGCTGGACCCAAAGGGCTGCTTATCATTGACAAGGGCGGCGGAAGGTCCCTCGAAGCCCCCTGTGGGCGCAGGGCCTGAAAGGAAGTCCACGTCCACGCGCCCGACTTTACCGCCCCCAAACTCGACGTAGCAGGAACCTGCCCCGGAGTAAGGCGGGGGCTGTTCGCCGCCCTTTACATTTGCGATCAGGGCGGCTGCCACCACGCGCGCCGCTCCCTCGGAGAATACGCCCGCCTTTGGCGTTTCAATACTCGTCACGTCACCTACCGCATATACGCCGGGAAAGCGCGTTTTGAGTGTCTTGGGATCCACCGGGATCCAGCCGTCCTCTGTCATGCCGCTTTCCGCAACCACGTCTGGGACGCGGTGCTTGGAGATGCCGAGGAACAAGTCGTAGGGCATCTCGCTGGCGTCGTCGAGGATGGCAACTCTGCGCCCCGGGTCCAGGGCGCGCACAAGCCGGTTGGGAATGAAGGTGATGCCCCGCTCGGCGAAGGCGCTGAGTAACGCCCGGGAAGAGGCGGGCGAAGGGGGGATTGGAGCGCCGAACGGCATAACCAGACTGATCTCGCAGGCGCCGCGCACTCCACGCGCGCTGAGGTATTCGTGCAACAATAACGCCGCTTCGCTCGGCGCGGGCGGGCACTTGAAGGGCAATGACGTTACCCCGACGATGGCACGGCCTTTGGTGAAGGTGGGTAGTACCTCCCGCAGGCGTTCAGCCCCGGCGAAGGAGTAGAATTCGTTGCCGCCTTCCCTCAGGCCCGGTGTGGTTTCCAGGTCATAGTCGGCACCTAGCGCGACCACCATCACATCGGCCTCGTAAGTCCCGCGGTCGGTGGTAACGACTCGCCTCTGGGGGTCGATATCGGTGATCGTTTCCTGGCGGAATCGCACGCCGGGCTTGTCGATGGCACTGTAAGCGAAACGCACGGCTTCGGGTGTCTTTCGTCCGAACATCACGTCAAGCTTTGAAAAGCCGAAGAAAAAGGAATCATTCTTGTCGATAAGGGTAAGATCGAGGCGGTCGGGAAGCGCTTCCGATAACATGGCGCTCAATTCTAATCCGCCGAAACCCGCACCCAGGACAATTACGCGTAGTTTCCTGATTTTCGGAGATAAATCAGAGTTTTGTTCAGCCAATACTATCTCATCAAAAAAGACTGATTCGCTGAGATATATTTAACGGCCTTTCGCCCAACCAAAGTGTCTTCATCTGTCGGTCTAGTGGTGCGGGCATCGTAATTTGAATCGTAATTGTGCAAGTGCGCATCGTCAGTACCACTCACAGATGTCATTGTGGGCGTTTGCCTATTTCGAGGTGAATGAGTTTGTTCCAGTGTCGTTTGCCACAATTAGGGCACTTGACGTAATACCAGGCGTAACCGGGGATACCTCCGACGCCAGCTCTCGCCCCAATAATCCAGCCAATCTTCTCGAACGGAGCGTGACATTCGGAACATAGCAGGGTAAGTTTTGGCGGCAGTTTCACCAGGTCCTTGTTTTCAAGTGAGGTCAACATCCAATTAGTTTTGTGTGTGGGTATGCTGGTGCGGGCAACTGAATTTGAACTATCGTGCTGTGCGCCCGTATCACCCGTTCGGGTCGATGAGCTTCCACGGGACATTTACGAAATCTGGTTGAAAGACGGGTTCGAAGTTGATGCTGAGCTAACGGGGGAGAGTACACGAGATCTCAACTGGAGGTTACTGTCAGAGATGCGTAAAGCAGAGCGCCGTACAAGATTGCGTGCAGAATGGACCGCGGACGGTGTCATAGAACGTTTCTTCGACTATGTACCGAAAGGCAAGAAAAAGGTCAACACTTGAATTCCTAGGGTACGAGGGAATTGATCGTTAGGTAGTTCTCGTTGATCGATTCCAAAAATGGGAGGTTTAGTCGTACCCCAGTATTGAATGTCAGTTGCTTTAGTGATGGTTGCAGCTGTTCCAGTTCCAGTTGTTACAGTGTGGGGTGTAATTGTTGTGATATCCACCGTTGTAATAGTAGTAGCCTCCCTGATTCGGGTTGTAGTAGCCTGGATAGTATGGGTAACTCGGGTAGTTCGGATAGCTCGGGTAATTCGAGCAGCTTGAATAGCTTCCGTAGCTCGGATAACTAGGGCAGCCCGGAGAGCTTGGATAGTTCGGGTAACTCGGGTAACTTGGGTAGCTTGGGTACGTTGGGTTGCTTGGGTAGCTCGGATAACCGCTCTGATAGTTGCCAGGACTAACCATGTATGTTTCTGACGCTACTGCTAGAGGTTGACCGCCGTAGTATTGCTGATAATAGCCACTTTGCGCATTGTAAATTGAAACTGAGAACTGCACTGTTTGTACCGATGTTGGGAGGTTAAATTGGAGCTGTCCGCTGAAACTGTTGCTGTATGTTGCGGTTAGCACTGCGTTTGCAGTTCCAAGGTTCGAGTTGTACCCGGTATATGCCGTACCGACGGCGTATAGCTGATTGGTGTAGATGGAGCATGAAGCTGACACGGGCACTGCAACCTGAACGTTTGAGCCATAGTATTGCGGCGCTGCCACTTGGGGATAGCCAAGTTGAGCAGTACAGGCCTGAGCCGAGACAGGGTTGCTGTTCACTCCGACCGCGATAATTGCAATGATTAGAACAATGCCTAGCAAGGCATAGTTACGCGTCTCCGCGTATGTTTCAACCAATCTTTATTACCGATAAACTACGCCATGTAGTTACCTATAACCAGTGTGGATGAATCATCCTTCTGTGTAAGGGAAACGGAACCTAACACCGTCCAATATTGGAAGTGCGAGACCGGTAAATCGGGCCCAGAATGTGAATGGCCGCCTGTGGACCCCTACTGGTTGGTTTGAAAGATTGCGCAATAACCGGGTTTGTGTGGCGGTTAAAAAAATGGGGATTTTCGGTTACGTCGTTTTCTAAGCCTAACGAGGTGCTGGAGGAGGTGGTGGAGGGAATGGAACCCACGTTACTGAGGGGGGTTGCTGTCTACGTCGTCCGTACACGACTAGACCTGCTGTTGCAATGACGACGGCTGCGAGTATTGCTGCGATTGCAACGTAACCGAGTAGGGATGAGTTATTCCGGTTTGGAGTTTGGTATTGCGATTGGCGGGTGTACGGGCGCTGTTGCGAGGGTTGCTGGGATGATGGAGCCTGGTTTGGGTACGGAGGTTGATATGAGTACGGGGTTGATACGGGGGTTTGATACGGGTATTGGTATGCTTGGGTTACTGTTGTAGTGGCGATTTGCTGGTTTCCTGTTACGGCTTGGAATGTTTCGCTGGTCGCGGTTAGTAGGTTACCGTATTGGCTGCTGTAGAGGGAGACGCTGATTGTGACTGTGTGGCCTTGGGTTGTTGGGGGTAGGTTGAAGCCTAATTGTCCGTTGAACGTGGTGCCGCCGTCGGTGGATTGTAGGACACTGTTCACCGTGCCTAGGCCGACGTTTGATGTTGCGTCGTATGCGTTGCCTGTTGCGTATAGTTGGTTGCTGTAGGTTGTGGTGCAGGTTGCTGACATGGGGACGACGATTGGGACGTTGGAGTAGGAGTACGTTGTGGGCATGACGGGGTAGCTTAGTACCGCGGTACAGGGTTGAGCCTGGGCTAAGACGGGGTTGTTGTTCGCTCCGACTGCGATGATTGCAATGATTAGAACAATGCCGAGTATGGCGAAGTTCTTTTTCGCGTATGTCTGAACCAATTTTTATCACTTACCTAACTACAACATGTAGTTGCGTATAACCAGAATGGACGAATCATTCACATCGAAGCTTCAGAAACTACGCGTATTACAAATGAGGCTACGCGTAGTAGACGATTTGTTGAGCTAATCGAACGAGAAGATCATTTGGAATAAGTCGGTGCGTGTGCCTGTGCAAGCTGAAGCGCAGTATGTTGGGGGGAGGTGAGGTGCAGTCCCCGAGTGTTAGATATTCATTCTTGGTGTACCCCACTAATGCGGATGATTCGTCCGCAACTACTAATTAACGGCGATCGTAACTACAGCGCATAGTTTCCAGAGAGGTGAAAAAGTTGAGTTTACTCGAAACAGTCCTGCAGACTACTCCTAACTACCCCGCGCGAGGCATGGGATTTGGCGGATCGTTCATCTTCGGAGCCATCAGCGCCCTCTCAATCCTCCTAATCACCGTAGGCGTCTTCTACGTTCTAATAAAACTCGGAAGTCTCCTAGACGCACTGAAGGAGAAAACAGAGGCTGGTTCCGCAAAGAAATGAAACCTACGATGGCGTAGACTAGACGAGGCTTAGCGTTGGACCACGCCCATCTCCCTTTTTCTGGTTGCAATATCCTCAGTTGTCGCAATGTAGAGGCGCGCGTCGTTAACCATAGATGTCAGCGATTTCCTGTGGCGTTACTCCAGGGTCAGTGCTGACCATGAAGGGCGGCTGACCGGGAAGGATTACCTCCCTCTCGTAAACTCCAGTTGAAGAACGAATTAAGGGTCCGATTAGAACAATTATGCCATGTGGTCCTGTAACTTCAACGAAGCCTGGCGGTATCGGGGGGAGCGGCACGGTACTATACCCCAGTCTGATTTGAACTAGAAATATCAGCACTATTGTTACCAAGACGAGAGTTCTACGCTGCTTTAGCATTTCTTCCTCGCCAAGTTACTTTGAGACGACTCACAGTCTGTTACGCGGGGAGATACCGATAGGTGATCTTGACATGATGACGTACGGCGACGGCGTCGATCGTATACATTAATGCAAAAGATTGCTACAGTTAAAATCAATGACTATCGATGCGGAGTGTTACATTCTCAGGAGGGGTCAGAGGATGACGCTCAGCGAGAGGTCCTTATTCGTTAGGCGCAACGACTATCAGCGAGATAAGATGCCTCCCGACTACAAAATGTAGTCATACCCTTCAAGGCTTCGTGTGGCCGAACATAATTGCGATAGATTTGCATACTGAAAGAATCGGTGTCCCAGGTTTCTCCAATGAGATGCACAATGGTGGTACGTATCCGTCTTAGTGTGTGTATACCTAATGCGGGCAACTGAATTTGAACCATCGTTCTGTGTGGCGGTATCACTCGTACGGGCGCTGGGCTGCAAGGTTGAGTTGGCGGAGGCTTAGGCGTAGAGCCGACCCATAAAGGGCCGTCTCTCGAGGGGTTCGGGCTTTGGGTCGATCGGCTTCCACGAGACGTTTAGGAGATCTGGTCGAAAGGCGGTTGGTTCAAGATTGTTTGATGATATCATTTCTGTTCGCGGTTAGATAGCCGCGATTGGCTGATAATGACTGGGGGTTTGGGTAGTTGGTCAGTTTGCGACGGGGGCGATTGGTGGGTGGTTTGTGGTTTGGTCCATTTCTTCGGTTGCTTTGGTTATGTGGTCGAAGAGTTGGTAGGCTGCTGCGATCTGTTCCGACTCGCTTTGGCTGGTGTAGGTATCGGTTGAAATTGTGATTCGGCCGCCGCTTATTCGGGCTTGTAGCTGCATTCGTCCGTCTTCGCTGATCCAGCTCATTGAGAGCATGCTCCCGTCCTGTGAATATCCAAGCCACCGAAAGTTGCTGAACCATCTACCCCTAAGTTTCTGGAAGAGGACCGTGACGTCAATCTGGCTCGGAAGATACGCTTCGATTACGGGTTTGGGGTTTGGTTGGCCTGTTCGAACCATGAACGAAAACGTGTTCCCGGAACCTCTAACCTTGTATCCGTCGGGGGAGTGTTCGATGGCGTGCGCTTCCTCAAGCCTCTTGAGTGTTCTTGTGAGTGTCTCCTGGTGAAGCCCCAGCTTTCGCCTCAGTCCTTGGAACGAGTAGTGTGCGTTCTGGTCGGCGGAGAGAAGTTTCAGCACTTCTAGTTCGCGGGGGTCGAGGTCGAATTCCTCGATTTCGGGGGTTACGTTGATGCTTTCTGCTAACATTGTTGAACCAACCTCTACCCGCACCCCTCCTTATATTGACTAGTTTCAACAGTTAGAGAAATCGAGTTTTTCCCATGCATTCGACCCATACGTGAAGATTTGAGGCTCACTACCTCGAAACGTGTCGAGGTGACGCGTCTAGTGGCAAAAGGCCGCATAAAGCGGAAAATGATGAAATGAGGCGTCAAAAGTAGCCAAACAACGTTTTCTTCCATTTTTGCCCACCATCATCACCTCATCCTCCCGCAGCATTCCAGCCCTGCCGGGTTACGAGATCATTGGTGAGAAACTCCTTGACTCACCGTCTGCCTTCGAGCTCTACGCTCTCTGTCATCACGTACCGGTAGTTTCATAGCTGATTCGATGAACTCCCCTCGGTTTGACCCTCCAAGAGACTCAAGAAGCACATTGCATGACGCGGACGTTTCAGGACCGCGACATCTGTGCACCCCAAGCGTTTTTCGTTTTTCGACCCATTGAACTAAATAGTCATGACCTCATCGTAATCTAGTGGTTTGTGAGATTTACGGTTCAAAGATTCAGGGTCATTGCGGTTGCGGCCCTTTCGATTCTACTGTTCACGGTTGTGGGAGCCACTTTCCTCCAACCGGCATACGCGTGCGCCTTCATCATCAACCTCTCATCCTCAACGATAGTTCAAGGGGGTTCGGTATCTCTTAGTGGAGACGATACATGCGGCAGCCCCACTGATACTATATTCGTCCAGACTTTTCAGACGAGCACATGTCCTGCGAATGGTATTCCGTCTGGTACACAGGTTGGCGCTGACGGTCTGAATCCTGTGTCTGGAACCTGGTCGAACTTGCCCGTCACCTTCTTTAGTGGGCAGGGTGGGCCTGGGTCGTATTGCGTTCACGTATTCTCAAATAGCATTTCCACTGCTGATGGACCTAATGACCCTCTCACCGTTACTTCAGCTACACCCATTCCTGAGTACCCAGTAGGCTTAGCAATACTTGCGATCTTCATGGTAATCGCGTACGGCTTGATCAGACGACGGACCCTCGGGAAGCAAAAGTAGGAATTCGTAGATCAACCGCGTCCTTCCACCGACAAGTTCCGTCAAACTGTTTGCCGCGTCTTCCCGTACCAAACGACAACGAGGCGTTCACCCGAGCGCAGCTAGTTTCCGGTTGGATCGGCCCAAGCGAATTTGGTGATCAGTGCCTTGGGGTAGTAACGTTTCCAGTCGTAGTCGACTTTCCGGCAGAATTCCACGGAAACTCTGGGGTCTATGTAGTTTCTTAGCGACGTTCCCAGATTCCAGTTCTTGCCTAGCCGCATTTGTTGGATTCGGAGTTGAAGCCCCTGCTTCCGCTTCGCAATGGATTTCCCCTCCTTCCCTTTCAAGGATTTTAACATCTCCATTCGTTTCTTGTAGGTTTCCTGCCACTTCTTCGGCACCGCTTTCTGATGATTAAGTAACTGAGCGACAGCTGCGTTTGCTTCGGTCAACGCCATTTTCTTCTCCGTCTCCAAACTCTCCGCACTCACCTTAGCTCCCCCTAATTTCTTTTCGAAGAGGTCTGTTGCGGAGAATGTGCGGAATACTTTCGGGCTCAGGCGGGGCATTGCTTCGGAAAGAAACTCCCTAATCATATCGGTGGTGACTCCGCTGAATATGCGTCCCTCGTTAGCGGTGAACTCTTTCAAATTCCGGAACGCCTCCTCGGACACCGACAACTCCCTCTCGAACAGGACCCAATCTTTGCCTAGAAAATGCAGTTTCACCACGTAGGGGCTGTTGTGAAGCGTGATGTGTTTTCTCTGCAGGCTTGTCGCCCCAACCGTCCCGCTCTCGGTTTCCTTCTCGTCGCCAACACGGATCTTGAACACGTCAATCAGGTAAGCCACCGTAGCCACCTTTCTCCGCTTTACATCCTCATCCACCAAACCCTTCGCGATGTGGGCCCGCACCTCATCAATCCTTGATTCCAGATCCCTAGCCAAATCGAACTTCTCTTGCGTCCTCCCCTGTTTCATTGGTGTGGCGTCGTGGAACCAAACATACTTCACCTTCCCAACCAACTTATCCGTCCACCGAGCAATCCAAAGCTCATTCGAACGCCACTCCCGCCCCGCCCACTCACCCGGCGGCATCGGCGCCGCAGGGCTCAGGTTCAGGGTCACGTCCTTTGTGAAGACGGCTGGTTTCCACCGCCCTCTAAGCGGATGCTTACCGCGCCCAAGGAAGATTCCTGGGGGTTCGACGGAGTAGTTGGCGATTTCCATACGTGTGCCGTCAACCGTAGCCCAACCGTAACGTTCCTTACGTTCCTCTCGAATCTTCTTCCTAGAGACAGCTAACTGCTTCTTCTCGTCCTTCCCCATGTTCGCCTTCCGAGTCCTTTCAGCCTCAATCCATTGAACGATAGGCGTCCAGTCGAAGTCTTCAACAGTGATCTTCCCCTTAACGCCCAAGGCTTTCGCGAAGTCTTCCATGAAGTTTGATCGAAACTTTTGATCCTCCGCGTATGGGGTGCCGAATTTTTGAGCGAACCTCACCGCCATCTCTTCTTGAAGAGGGCTTAGCTTGAGGGGCGTGCCGCGAAAAGTTAGGGTAAAGCCCTGAGGGGTGTAGGAGTCGGGAACTAGAACGCCGTTGTGGATTAGCTGTTTAAGCCCATTGGTTTTTGTCTTAGCGTCGTCTACGACCTCAACCTGTTTCGATGTTTTCTCTCGACGCTCAGACACATTTTTCACCTACGCTTCTGTCGACGCTTTGAAGTAAGTATTACATACCCAGGTTTTGGGAACAGAAAAACTTTCACGTGTGAAATGACTAATTCAACACATCGTTTTCTTCGATCACTGGCTAACGCTGTTCGTGCGTGAGGGGCCTAGGAGTTCGATCCAGATGCCGTCTGGGTCTGCGACAAACGCTGCGCGGCCGTCCTTCCAGCTATCGTGAGTGACTCTCTTTTTCTCAGCATCCTTGCTGACCCTCGAAGATTCCAGGTTCCGTCTCATTATTATTGTAATCAAAATCAATCGGAAACTTACCACGTGGCCTAGTGACGAACCATGGAAAACGCATATATGCATGGTTTATGAGAGTTTTACATGGTTAGCCCCTTTGACTGAAACCGCGACTGTTACGAGCAAGAGCATGGTTACAATACCATCGTCACTCAGGCGGAAATATGGAATCGAGGAGGGGGATAAGGTTCAATTCGTCGAGGTTGACGGCGCGATCATCATGATTCCCGTCAAGAGCCTTGGAGATATGCATGGAATGTTTAGAGAACGCGCGAAGGACCTCATTGAGGGTGTCCGCGAACTTGATCGGGAACATCGAAACGAGGCCCGTGAATGAGACAAAACCTAGTGATCGATGCGGGTGTCTTAGCTCTCCACTTTGCACAAGACTCTAGGCTCAGGGAATATTTCACCAGAATCGATCAAGGCAAAGCTCATGGACTTGTAACCGAAGTCAACCTGAGCGAATGCTACTACAAGACCTGCCAGAAACTGGGACGCCAAGCGGCAGATACAAGTTATTTTCTGCTAAGGGCATCGAAACTACAGGCCGTTCAAGATGAAGAATTGACCCGCTCGGCAGGTCTCGAGAAATGTCGCCAACAACTCGACCTCTCCCTCGCGGACTGCTTCGCCCTTGCACTGGCGAGAAGGGAGAAAGCGTTACTTCTAACCACAGACAGCGAGTTGAAGAAGGCCGACAACATTCAAGTGAGATTCTTCGATACATAGCGAACAGAGCCAACAAAACAACGTCAATGATAAGCCGAGTCACAGGAATTACGAAAAAAGTTGTCTAGGGCGATGTACTCCACAGTTTATGATCCGAAATAGTCTTAGATCATGTCCCATCAAGGCGGGCCGTCCGTTTGCGCTGATCCTTCGCGATGGGGACATAGAAGAGTTTACCGCGGCGGAGCCACCGCGCGATGCCGTGGAACTTACGAGACAAGAGGCGATCCAGTCGATAGCGAAATTTTACGGCAACGACGCCGTATTTTTCGCCACCACCGGAAAGACCTCACGCGAACTTTACCAATTCCGTGACCTGACAGATCAGGATCATTCCAAGGATTTTCTAAACGTCGGTGGAATGGGATGGGTTGACAGCATAGCGTTTGGTTTTTCTCGAAAATCAACGAAGTGTGTCGTTGTTCTGGACGGGGACGGTTCGGTATTGATGCATATGGGTAACTTGGCGACGATCGGCCATTACAAGCCGCCCAATATTTTGCACTTCATTCTCGATAATAACGCCCATGATTCTGTCGGCGGATTAGCAACCGTATCGGAAAGTGTAGATTTTTGCAGAGTGAGCGAAGCCGTGGGTTATCGTCGGGGGTTTAAGGTCGCGACCGTGGAAGAGCTAGAGCGTACGCTGCTCTTGGCGCAAACAGACTGGAAGGCAAATTCCCTAGGAGGTCGAAGGTCTTGGTTTGGGCTCTTATCGCCTTATGGCTCGGATACAGCTATTTCGGAGCCATAAACGCTAGCCTGTACACTAGTCCTTTTTCTCTGTCCAACCAGTATAACGCTGTCAAGATCTACGACGAGTTTCTTCAGGTCGTTAGCTGGATTGATTCCCACACAAATCACACGACGATCGGAGCAACTGACATTGGCCTAGTGTTGAGCTACTTCGCAAACCGCATCTTCTATGACACGTCATGGATAAGTCAGCAGTCAAATTCATCTGGCATATCGATTATTCAGTTAATGCGACACATTGGCGTAACGCTAGTTGTCGTCCGATCGACCTACCTTTCCAGAATCAGTTTGTATAGCGAACTGACACTTGTAAGATCGTTTTCCGATTATTTCATTTTTCAACTCAAAATCTAACGTCGAATGTATTCAGCTGGAGAAAATCGCTAATGGGATGCTTTTTTGTCGGTTTCCTCCATGAGGCGAGCGATCGTTTGTCTCGCGTTCCGGATGGCTCGCTCAGTTTGACGAGTATCAACGCTGCGATCTAATCTTGCGGCTTCCTCTCTCTCTTTAGCCGCCTTCAATTCCTCTTCTAATCGACGCTGTTGCTCAACCAGCTTCTCGACTCTGTCTGTGAGTTCCTTGTTTTCAGCTAGGAATGCCTCAAACTCCTTACGATTTAGACTTACGCGTTCCGCAGACATTAATCGTCACTTAGCTCTAACGGGTATTAGATGCACGAAAAAGCACAACGTATTTACTCTTAGCGACATGCCCGTGCAAGTTCGTGCACATTTCCAACCTCTTTGGCCGGCAAAATTTGCTGTGGTTGGTTTAAATACTTGCTACCCGGTCATACCCACCCCTTCAAAATGGTATCAACTCCGCTTACCCTAGGATGTCTCACGCTTGGAACAAACGGGACAGATGGTGCCAATATCAAAGAGTGAGCTTGAGGCGTTTCTTTCTGAACTGGCGGACTTCACCAAGAGATATCAAGTTGCTCTTACTGAACTTGACTCGGCTTCCTCTAAACTCGAAGGTGTAAGGGAGGACGTAAGGCAGAGAATCTCCAAAAGCGGAGATGCCCTAAGCCAAATCCGTCAGGCCATCGAAAAATTATGTGAACGAACGGAAGAATTTCTGGAGGAAATCAATACTGAGCGAACTTGACAGCGCTGAAATCATGATTGGACACGAAGACTGGGAACGATTCCTATCTTCCATCGAGCGCTTGATGACTTTACAAGAGAGAACTATAGAACACCAGAAGGAACTGAATCGACGTAATGAGACACTCAGAAAACAGCTAAGCAATGCGATAGCGATTGGAACTCCTATCAATCCTCCCCCGTCAATCCTACGCTCTTCCCTCCCATCTGTTGATGTAGGGTCCCAAAGAGGGAGCGACGCCGCTCGCAGCATGGGGGAGAGGGTCTTAGAATGGCTGAAGCTACCTACAGCCCCGGCTACGAATCGGAGACCAACCGGTACTCCGCTTCGGCCAACGGCTCGACCCGCGCCTTTTCCCCATTATGGTCCCCCTTCACAGGTTCCTAACAAGAACATACAATGCGGTAACTGCGGATATGAGGTTACTAAGCCAAGTAGCTTCTGTGAGCGATGCGGTGTCTCCTTTGGGGCAGTTTATTGTCGCTGTGGTAGAACCCTGCTTCCAGGAGAAAAGTTCTGTGATAATTGCGGTCAACCCGTCGCTTAACGCTTATCACGAGTCGGGGTTTTGAGTTCCTTTCGTACGAGCCCGCTCCAATCAGTAAAGTTAGTATCCTGGAATCACCGTAGGGCTTCTGATTAACGGTGCGAGACGCTACCCTTGTAGCTACGTTTCCCGCCGTCGGATTGCTGTTGATAGCCATTTTCATTCTACTGCCCAAACAGTTCACAACACCGATGACTGTTTGGCTGTTGTTGGAGGCCCTGATCGCATGTGGGCTTGCTTTATTTTACATACTACAAAGGAAGTATCGCATCGGCAAGACGTATCCACTCTTCTTCCTAGTGCTGTTAGCGTCTCTTTTTATTGTAATTTCGTATATTCCTTCGCCAGCTCTGTTTTACGCGTACGTAGTCACAACGGTCGTGACGTTGTTCATCTATCTGAGGATTCTCCGCGAGATTCATCGCAGAGGATACATTTGATCAATCCACTGCCACCTTTTCCAACATCTGGAACAGAACTTGTATTCTTCTGGCTTCTAGTAATTGGTTTAGCTACAATTTTGATCAGTGACTTTACGTTCATACCCCTAGCAATGATTCATGATAGATTGCAGACGAGATATCCAGATCCAGGGAAGGAGAGACCTCTCGTAACAGTGATCGTCCCAGCGTATAACGAAGAGAAGAACCTGAGCAACCTGTTGGATAGCTTGCTTGAGCAGTCGTACCCTAACTTCGAGATAATCGTAGTCAATGACGGAAGTACCGATGGCACGCCTCAAATTGTAAGGAACTACATGCGAAAGTTCGCGAATATTCAATTAATTGATATGCCTCGACCGAACCACGGGAAAACAGTTGCGTTGAACACCGGCATTTCGGTGGCGAATGGTCAGTTCGTCGTGGTAATGGATGCTGACGGAGTGGCCCAACGAAATTGTATAATGCGTATCGTGGCTGCGCTTCAGCAACCAGGCATTATCGCGGTTGCTGGAAACGTAAAGGTTGCGAACCGCGTAAGTTTCTTAACAAAACTGCAAGCGTTGGAGTATGTTCGAGATAACAATGTTCCTCGACGTGCTTTCGACCTCATGGACATCTCCATTGTAATTCCTGGTCCCATAGGGGGTTTTCGCAAGGCGTACGTGAACGCTGTCGGCGCGTATGACCTGGATACAGTTGCTGAAGATTTTGACTTGACAGTGAAACTTCACAAAGCTAAAGATGGTGTGGTCCGGGGCATTCGAAATGTGACGGACGCCATCGTTTACACCGAGGCACCTGAATACCTTAACGATCTTTTCAGACAGCGCAAGCGATGGTACGGTGGAATGACTCAGACAATGATCAAACACTTAGACAAGAAGTTAGTAATAGGTTCGGGCACGTATAGCGCGGTGGGAATTCCTTACTCTGTTGTGACATTATGGGTTGTCCCGATCCTCGAACTTTTCATGACCACACTTGGACTGATAATGACCGTGCTCACGGGGTTCCTATGGTACGTAATCGCGTTCCTGGTTTACAGTTTCCTCGAAACGTTGGTCTCTTATCTCGCCTTACGGTTGGATCAAGATGATATTCGTCTCATAGTATACTCACCGTTGTTCGTTTTAGGGTACAGACAGTTGCTGGATGTCATTAGGGTCTACGCATATTACGAGATGTTGCGTGGTAGACTTGCATGGACTAGGGCTGAAAGATACGGCGAAGTTAGAGAGAGGGCCAGGAGCGCCGTCATGATTCCCGGAAGCTAAATTGTGACTGCACTCATTCTGTTATTTGTGCCATTATGCGTTTCATTGTTTCACGTGCGTTACGGAGAGATTCATCCGCCGACTCCCGTTCCGAAACTGCGAAGTTCTGTGCTTCGGACTGCATCTCTCTTTCCAAATTCTTCTTGATGTCTTCTACGAATGCTTTCCGTGATTCCATGGGTTGGCTATTTTCGGGGGATAGAGTCGATTCCTCCGAGGGGGGTTGGAAGTCTTCTGGAGGGAGGCTAATTTCTAGAATCGGCATAAGTTTTTTAAGAGCCTCGTTCGGGTCCTCCGCGGCAATCGCTCGTACACCGTACATTGCACTAAGTCTCTGGGCTTGCACACCAATCTTGGGCATTGCGATCAGAATCGCGAGCGGAGGTTTCGTGTCATACACCTTTGCAAAGAATGCGACGACTTCCTGCGGTTTAACTTCGTCAACGGCGGAGATCATGTCCAATACGATCTCCTTCTTCTCCTTCTCGTTCCGCGCGCCCAGATCGAAACTATGCGTGACCCCGGAAAAACCCTGAAGTTCCCTAGGCATGGTTACTTTGTACCCGTTCTTCTTGAGAAATTCTGTAATCTTTGCGTCGAGACTGACATGGGAGACGACTTCACTCTTGAGGTCTTTGTTGAGCGTATACTCGTAGGCGCGAGTTAAGGTCATTTCCTGTTCAAAGTCTAGTCTTGTGCAAGTTCGACATGGAAGTTGCAGTTTGGGCGTACCGAAGAAATTTCCACAGTCCATGCAGCGGTATGCTTGCGTTACCTTCCGGTAATCGGTACCTATAACCTTCAGAAATCGGTGACATTTCGGGCAAACCAGATCGGTACCTGATCGGAAATTAGTTTCGAAATCGGAATAGGCGCAGGCGTAATGTTCCAGTAGATTTCCTTGCTCCAATGCGGTGTTTTGGCAGAATGGACAAGCGAAGTTGACGTAGAAGTTACTATGATGACATTCTGGGCAGGTTGGTAAAGTGTCTAGTACTTTTTGCTCTAGGATTCCAGTCGATTGAATCTCATTCAATAATGGGAGAACGTCCTCCAGGCCGAAATCGGCGCCAGAGTAGACGTATTCTCCTGTCGCCGGCGATCTGGCAGGAATGAATTTCTCATTTGCGCGAAGTAGCCATCCAAGGAATCTTCTAACGTCGTCACGTTTGTAGAGCGCGATTCGTTCCTCTTTTCTTTCGGCCTCCCAAAGATCCCGTTTTTCAGGCTCACTGAATTGTGATGGGCTTTCAACCGTGGTTTCTTCCTGGTCAGCCGCTTCATGTGAGGATACATCCGGCCGTTGACTTGGTCTATCTTTCAGGTCTGCTTTCTTCAACTGAGAGTTCGGCTGTCCTTTCGCGGCGGTTTGCGGATACTCGCCCGCTATATTATTCTCGATCGATTGTTTTTTGGACTGATCCTTTGAACGGAATCCGAAACGCATAACTCCAAACCTAGAGGCCGTGACTTCCTCATTACCATTAAATGACGCAGTCTAGATTAACGCGATTATGGCAATCCTCGACCTAGAGCCCGCAAGCCGCAGACTAAAATATACACATTTCTATTCGCGGTAACGTCAAGTCCTGCTCCGCCTGTTGGCACGAGGGATTAAGCTGGCTTATCCGAGAAGCGTTAGAATTTCGTCAATTGGCGTAGCTATGCATGTGAAGATGGGGGTTTCTAGTTCTGTGTAGCGACTCGCTTCGCTGCTCCTCAACTCCATAACCAGGTCTGAGAAGTCGGCAGGTTGATCTGTTTCAAAGGCGAGAACGAATTCTTGATCGTCCAGGCCGAAGGAATACCCGGTGTGAATTTGGACTGACGGGTACTTGTGTCCGATCTTGAAGTGTTGTGCCATCATCCTGGTTCTTTCCGCGTGTGGAAGGAAATACCATTCGCGTTTCTTGATGAATGGGTAAACGAACATGTATTTCGAATTGTTCGTTGAGCTGGTTAGAGAGGCGCCCTCTTGTCCTTCATGGTGGTGGCCGCCTAGGTATTCGGATTTCTTGGTCATGGCTAGGTAGGAGTAGGGAGTCTTCAGATGCTTTCCAAGATTAGACGATAGCAGTTCTGAGGTGAAGTCTTGGAATTGTTCAAGCTGCCCTGCAATTGTCCATAGCATGAAGTCGGTGTCGCCGCGGATGCCCACGAGAGAATAACTCATGAGAGGGTTTTCTTTCGCAAAGCCTGTTACTATTGATGCGAACTCATGTTTCGCTGATGATTTTTCCTCAGTGCTGAGCCGTCTCCATTCCGAGTCGACCTTGAAGAAGGTATACTTGAGGAATTGCCGTTCTGTGATTTGAGCTGGTTCAACATCTGTAGAGGTCTGCGTCTTCACTAGTTAGCCTCCTGTAACCATTTGGCCGCGTCCTTCGCAAAGTATGTGATTATGATGTTTGCTCCAGCTCGTTTTATGGCTGTAAGTATCTCTAGTGCCACCCGTTTGTCGTCGAGCCAGCCTTTCTGCCCGGCGGCTTTTATCATCGCATACTCTCCACTGACGTTGTAGGCCGCGAGTGGGTGACGGAATCGGTTTCTTGCGTCTCTAATTACGTCTAGGTAGCTGAGTGCCGGTTTGACCATTACAATGTCCGCTCCTTCTCTGATGTCCATTTCAATCTCGCGCATTGCCTCTCTGCGGTTCGGTGGATCCATTTGGTAGCTGCGTCTATCTCCCCATAGCGGAGATGATTCGGCCGCTTCACGGAAGGGGCCATAGAAGGCGGATGCAAACTTAGCTGAATATGCCATGATTGCGGTTTCCTGGAAGCCTCGACTGTCTAGGGCGAGTCGGATAGCTTGAACTTGGCCGTCCATCATGGCACTTGGTCCGACAATGTCCGCACCGGCTTCGGCATGTGAAACCGCGATTCTGGACAACAATTCTAGCGTCTCATCGTTCTCTACTCTGCCATCGTGAATTACACCACAGTGCCCATGATCAGTATATTGACACAGACAAACATCTGTGGCGACGACAAGTTGCGGGGCCGACTTCTTGACGGCCCGTACGGCTTGCTGAACTATGCCGTCGGTTGCGTAGGCTTCGCTCCCCGAGCTGTCTTTGTGTCTGGGAAGACCGAAGAGCAAAACGGCAGGTATCTTCAAGCCTGCGACCTCGGCAATTTCCTTATTCAGTTCAGACATTGAAAAGCGGTAGATACCTGGCATTGATGGTATTTCTTCTCGCGTTGAGAGACGTTGATCCACGAAGATAGGATACATGAAGTCGGAACTTGATAGCCGAGTTTCCCTCATTAGGGTGCGCAGAGATTCCTGTTCCCTTAGTCTTCGGAGCCGATTAATGACCTGTGTTTTCCCTGAAACCTCATACAGTTCTGATGTCATTCTTTATCGCCTCTACGAGATTATCAATTGTGTGAGTCCTCGCCACAATGTCGACATGAATTCCTAATTCTTTCGTCGCCTCAGCCGTGACGGGGCCGATGCATGCGACCTTAACTCCCTTCAACAAAACCGTCAACTCATTTGCGCCCACGATTTGAGCAAGATTTCGCACCGTCGACGGGCTCGTGAAGGTCACCACATCGATACCTTGATTCAAAACCGACTTCAACCGGTCAACTGACAAGCCTTCCGGAATAATCGTTCTATATGCTACGACCTCTTCTACTTCGGCACCACGCTGCCTCAAGAGTTCAGGCAACTTCTTCGAAGCGATGTCGGCTCTAGGCAAAAGGATTCGTTTACCCTCCACGTCGCCTAAACCAACCGCTATTTTCTTGGACAAGAATTGTGTTGGCACATAATCAGCTTCCTTACCGAGGCGTTCCAAGGCAGCAGCCGTCGCGGGCCCTATCGCGGCGACCTTAACTTGTTTCAGTTTATCGGAGGGCTCTCCGAGTGCTTTCAGGCGTTGACTGAAGAATCGCACTCCGTGAACGCTCGTGAATATGACCCAATCGTACTGCGAAATGTCCAGGATCGACTTGTCCAAAGGGGCCGTATTGTTGGGAGGAAGGATGGTGATAGTTGGGAGCTCTATGGTTGTAGCTCCGAGGTTCCGGAGTTTCGCTGAAAGAGGAATATTCTGCTTTTCAGGACGCGTAATGAGAATCTTTAGGCCTTCTAGGGTTTTCAGAGAAGTTTGCATTAGGCTGCCTCCAATACTAGCTGTGCGCCCTTGTTGATCAGGGACTCCGCTAATTCCTCTCCAACCTTCTTCGGATCTGATTTGTCTGAGATGAGTTGGGTGCGCAAAAGCATTCTTCCATCCGACGAAGCGACCATGCCGTCTATCCTCAGTTTTGTCTCGTGCACGATGGCGAATGCTGCAATGGGTGTTTTACAGTTCGCTCCGAGTTTTCTCGCGAATGCTCTCTCGGCTTCAACGGCTCTGTGTGTGGGTTCATGGTTTATTCGGGAGAGCAGGCCTACCATTTCTTCATCGTCCTCCCTGATCTCAACTGCAAGCGCGCCTTGACCGACAGCCGGAAGCATGATCCGAGTCGAGAGCAGTTCAGTAGCACGCTTTTCCATACCCAACCTCGCGAGACCTGCGGCCGCGACAATTATTGCGTCATATTCTCCTGCCTCAAGTTTACGTAAACGCGTGTCGACATTGCCGTGCATGGTTAGAATATGCAAATCGTTGCGTGCAGCTAGTAGTTGCGTCCTCCGACGAGGACTGCTCGTACCAACCCTGGCTCCACCAGAAAGCTGCTCAAACTTTCGTTTGTCGCGCGAAATCAATGCGTCTCTATGGTCGGCGCGTTGCGGGACTGCCCCTATCTTCAAGCCTATGGGTAGCTCGGTTGTAAGATCCTTCATACTGTGAACCGCGATACGAATTTCCTTATCGATCAGTGATTCCTCAATCTCTTTCGTGAATAATCGCTTACTGTCAAGAGCGCTCTCTCCAGAGTCTCGCATATTGTCCCCCTTCGTCTTGATTTCGGTTATTTCGAAGCGGAGGTTTGATTCGAGTTCCTTTAACGCCTGGATTATTTGCTTCGTCTGAGCAAGAGCGAGGGCACTTCCTCTGGTGCCCACGATAATGGCGTTTCTCACTCTTCGCTTTGCCGTCCTATACCAAAGAGGTCTCGGATCATGGCTTGGAAGTCTTCGCCATCGCCGTTTGAGGCATGTTCCTTCAACCGAACGGTCGGTTCGTACAGGAGCTTGTTTACTATTCGACGTGTCAGTAGCTCAACAATGGTTTTCTCGCGACCCGGTATATCACCAAGTTTTCTTAGCGCTCTCGATAGCTCCTCTTCACGGATATCCTCGGCGATTCTCCTTAGATCCTTTAGCGTATCGTTGGCTTCGTAGGCTCGCATATGAGTATCGAAGTTGTCTACTTGTTTACGCGCGAGCCCCTCAGCCTCCGTAATCTTCGCCTGGTATACTTTCTTCTGATCTTCTATGAAGGGTGCTAGGTCATCGATATTGTACAGCTGCAGCCCGGGGATAAGAGCCGAGTCTGGGTTTACGTTGCGCGGCACACCGACATCGATAACGGTAAGTTCCTTGCCGTTGCGTTTGGCCATAGCTTCCCGAAGATCATCGGCGCCTATCACATAGTCTGCAGAGGATATGCATGTGAGAACAACATCCGTCTTCTGGAGCACCTTAGGAATGTCTTCCAGTCCTACGGCTTTACCTGAAATTTGCGATGCAAGATCTTGAGCCCGTTGCACGGTCCTGTTCGCAACCCACACCTCGACTCCTGGAAACTCGGACAAATCCTCGGCTGCAAGAGAGATCATCTTCCCTGCACCGACTAGCAGGATTGTTTGAATGGGCTGCTTTCGCGATAACTCCTTCAACATCATGGTAACGGCGGAGCTCACTGACACTCGTTCTGAATCTAGGCCGCTCAGATTTCTGATGCTGTTTGCGGCTCTGTAGGCGTGGCGGAAGAGTTCCGACAGAAAAGGGCCGCTCGTTTGTGTCTGATTTGCGATTCTGAAAGCATGCTTTACCTGTTGCTGGACCTGCTGTTCTCCTACGGCTAAAGAGTCGAGGCCTGAGGCTACAGAGATCAAATGCTGAACGGCGTCCTCGTCAGTTACAGCATATGTGTACCGTTCGATATCCGCGGGTTGGATGCCGCTCCACTCACTCATTGTTTTCTTTATGTCCTTTGAGACATCACGGTCGGGAGAAGAGACGGCGTAGACTTCTGTTCTATTACAGGTTGACAATATCACCGCCTCCCCGACATTCGCTTGGTTAATGGTTGAGCGGAGCCGGTCTGGCAACTTCTCCGGAGGACACCAGAGGCGTTCCCGCACGTCTATGGGCGCATGTTTGTGGTTAGTGCCGACCATTGTAAGCTTTCGATTCGAAGTGTTCGACAGCGTTCTCACCTGTATTGAACCATCATGTTGGCTTCATAGCTAGGAGAAAGAATTCGGATAGGTACGCCGCGGCTTCTGTCGGTTTGTAGTTACGTCTGAAATGTATCTGTTGAAAAACAAAACGATTCATCATACCTAGAAGGCACTCAGCTGCCATTCTCGGATCGGTTTCACGAAACTCGCCTGACTCGATTCCTTTCTCAACGATAGCGCTGAGGACGGATTGAATTCTAGCTAGGTCGGCAGCCAAGGTTTTTCGTCCAACTGAATCAAGTTCCTCCGTCGAGTGCCGAACGTACAAACCAACGTTCAAATGATCCTTAGGAAAGTGAGTAAGGTAGTTACTTGCGAAAGCTTGTACCTGTGCACTCGGTCCCGCGGCTTTCTAGCATTCTTGGTTCAGTTTCGTAATGAAACTTGCCATGCTT
>JBEKPE010000006.1:0-39007 GCA_049521055.1 Bathyarchaeia archaeon | reverse complement strand
GTTGAACAACGCGAGAATCCGCTCCTAATTGGGAAACCCGTGATTGTCGGCGCTGACCCGAAGGAAGGCAAAGGGCGAGGCGTCGTGATGGGTTGCTCATATGAGGCACGCAAACTTGGAGTGCATTCTGCGCTGCCCATCTCCATCGCTTACCGGCTTTGCCCAAACGGCGTCTACCTACCTCCCAACTTCACCCGATACGAACAAGCTTCAGAACAGATTATCCAACTACTCCGCACCTTCTCGGAGAAACTTGAACAAATGAGCATCGACGAAGCATTTCTAGACATAACCGAAAAAGTATCCAGTTTTGAAGAAGCCGCCGCACTGGCCGACACAATCAAGCGAGAGATACGTGAGAAAGCAAAACTCACCTGTTCAATCGGCATCGCCCCGAACAAAGCCATCGCGAAAATTGCCTCCGACTTCAAGAAACCGAACGGCTTGACTAGCGTTCCTCCGCAGAAAATACGCGAATTCCTAGACCCACTCCCCGTAACAAAGATCAGTGGGGTTGGAAAGAAGAGTTCAGAGTTATTGACTCAAGCGGGGATCGTATCTATCGGCCAACTGGCTTCCACGCACCCCAGCAGGTTGACTGAGATTTTCGGGAAATATGGGACTAGAATCTGGCAAATAGCGAATGGAATAGACGAGGAAGAGGTCATCACCTCATCAGCGATCAAATCCATCAGCTCAGAAACCACCTTCCAGGAAGATGTGACAGACAAAACGAAAGTCATGCAGGCTTTTGACTCAATCATCCAAGACGTACACGCACGAGTTCAATCTCAAAGGATGCTCTTTCGAACCATCGGCATCAAGGTTAGGCTAGAAAATTTCGAAACGTTTACTCGAGCAAGAACCCACACGAGGTACACAAACGAAAAGGCCATCATCGAAGAACATGTAAAACAACTCTACCGAGAATTCGAGAATTCACCCCGCAAGATCCGGCTTGTCGGCGTGCGGGTGTCGAGTCTGATAAGCCTAGACTCAGAGCAAGAGAGCATACTACGTTGGGCCAATCCGAACGAGTGAGTTAGCTTATTCGTGTGTGGTTGGTAGATTCATCTTCGCCAACTGAGCTCGTAACTCTTTGAGCCAGTCTTCGAATCGCTTGTTACTCGGAACTACAATACGTACGCGCCGGTCGGCAAGAATCGTAACGCTACCTTCACCTTCGGTCGAGAGTGGAATCGTGACTGATTCCCGATGCAAATTCAGCGAGTCCGTTACCTCAAGGATCTTCAGCATCTGTTCCGGACGAACTGCAGTCATGATTCTTCAGCTATGATTCAATTAGAGAGACTAATTATTCTCTTGTCCTCAGAGCCATTTAGCCTCAGGAAGATAATTTCTCTAGAAGCTTATTCAGTTCCGATCGACTCCTAACCCCAGTCAATCGATCCCACTCTTTTCCGTTCTTGAAGAGGATGAGCGTTGGGATGCTTTTGACTCCAAATTGCTGCGCTAAGTCCCTGCTGTTCTGCGTGTCTACTTTCGCGAAGACTATCCGATCTTCGAATCTTTTGGCCATATCTCTGAGAATCGGTGTCATCACGTGGCAGGGGGCGCACCAGGTCGCCCAAAAATCCACAACGAGCGGTCTTTCGCTTTTCAGAAGCTCTCGCATGTTTCCGAGAGTAGCTTGATGAATCCGTCCACCCATCGTACTAACGCAGCATCCCTTCCGGCGTGAATTTGCTCAGTTTCATTTCTTGGGAGACTCGAATTCGTGTTCTTCCCACATATCGTATGCGGTCGCAACAGATGCGGCCTGTGTGATTATGGCCAATGCTATTACGATATGAATGAAGACTATGACTCCTACTAGGGGCAGGTTCATGTTCATTCTGAGGTTAGCGTATAGTATCACGCCTAGGATTATCTGAAATGTTGCCAAAATAGCAGTTGATTTTGTAATCCGTTTAAGCCGATTCGGCGCTTCGGTGTGCTTCATCTTCGCGTTGTTGTAGTGCGCCAATCCTAGGATCGCTAGGCCGAGGATCGCATGCACGTCAATTAGATAGAGGGTGAAGCGCGGCATTACGATGATAACGATCTGCAAGAAGGCGAGCCAGACCATGGCGTATAGTGATTTCCAAACGGTCATCGCTGGTCTAATTGTTGGGGACCGGGGAATACTCTAAGGATTCCGGTAGGTTTCCCTGGATGACAAATAGTGGCCGACCATTCATCAGATAGCGGGTTTGCGGGCTACGCGCGAATATCGTACCAGTGCATCGTTTGTACTGTGGCTAAGGGTGCTTGTGCGAGTAGGCGTGCCTCGTTGAATAGATCTATTACTCGTTGGACGGGGCCGTTGTCACTGTTTATGCTGTAAACCGATATTGGGCCGTAGCTTTTCATGTGTACGAGGTTTGTTTCAACTAACTTTCCTAAATGTTTCCGTATTACCTTCCTGTCCAACCCGCTGAACTTCGCAATCTTGTAAATCGTCAAATCTTCTCCACGATTTCGAGCAAGAACTAATAGGATCCTTAACCGGGCCTCGCTCCCCAAGGTCTTCAAGAGTAGAGGTCTCAGCGGCAATTTTACTCAACGGGGACAATAGACCCCCTGCGAAGATAAGCAAGAGAGTTAGGTGAAGCTATTCGTTTCTCTCTGAGAGAGCGCGGATATGAGATTGGACAGGGACAGCGAGAACGTGGTCTCAGGTCTTACTTTCGGCGTCTTCGACGTTTCGTTGTGCGTTTCGTGCTACGTTTCGTTCTACGCTTCGCGGTGCGTTTCTTCTGCGGAGATAGATCTCTTTGCATTCGTTTGAGTGTTTTTTCGTCCACGAGCCTGAGCATGTATAGGAACATCATGAAGACAAGCAGAGCGTTGAAGTGCGTTTCTTTCGGCGCCGCGCGCTTTCGCCTAGTTCTTGACGCCCTTCTCGGCGTCGTTCTCCTAGCGGCACGGCTTCTTCGTTTCTTGGGTCTGGTTCTTTTTCGTTTTGGCAGTTTTCTTCGCCTACAGATATGGTATTCCTATAGTTACGAGTCGTTTTATCTAACTTTCGCCTTATCTCCTAGTGACGGCTAGGGTGGCTCATGAATTGGCCTGTGTCTTCTGCGAGATCATAAGCAAAACGACGCCAGCATACGTAATCTACGAAGACGAAGGCCACATTGCATTTCTCGATAAGTATCCAATCTCCATAGGGCACACTCTCGTCCTACCCAAGGCGCACTTCGAGCGCGTCAACGATATGTCCCAGCGTGATTTCTGCGCGCTCTACTCCCGTGTACACGCCTTGAATCACCTGATAACCCCCACGTTAGGCGCAACCGCGTCCCATATCTCCGTAAACGATGGCGCTGCCGCAAACCAACTCATACCACACGTCCATGTTCACATAATTCCTCGAAGCCCGAACGACAGCGCCGGATTCACTGCAAGAAAACTTCTACGCCCAGACCAAATGGAGGAAGTCAGGAAGAAACTGGCGGTTGATGATCTGAAACTGGACGTTTGATCATTTGTTGCAGTGAGGGCGCAATCTGTTTCGGTTCCGTGATGGGTGCCGTGCAGGCTGTTCCGACGCAGATGTAGGCGGTTGGGGTATCACCCGTCGAGTAACCCCTCGCTTCTATTTCCTTTGCATCCTCACGCGGGTCATAGATTCGTACGATTCTTCTCGGCTCGTAAATACGGTTGGCTTCCGCGAGGAGACCTTTCGTTTGCGGTCTGTCGGGGGATCCAACGATCTGTATCATACTCGGCTCATTCAGGAACAAGTCGACCGCCAACGCGTATTCTGCCGATGAGAATCCGAAGTTGAGATAGGAATCCGCGAAACGCTTCAAGGTATCTTCCGCGTATGCTCGGTAGGATTCTTCTCCTGTTAGGTGATGTAATTTTGTTAGGACGCGGGCTGCGGCGCTATTTTCCTCGAGCGGTTTGGTTTCCTTACTTAGGAATCCAGGAGCGTTGGGGTCAACTACAGTGTCGAAGAAACCACCGAGTTTTGGGTCATGCAGTTTTGTTACGGTGAGATTCATTAGCTCGGTAGCGGTCTTGAGATACTTCCTTTCTCCTGTGCACTCGAAGGCGCGGCATAGCGCATTGGCGGTTTGTATTTGATCGGCAAGTTGGTTCTCTAGTTGTGGTTTGCCGTCGTGGTAATGGTACATGCCTTCATTCGTCTTGAAGTTGAGCTCAAGTAATCTATCGAGGCTTTTGAGTGCGAATTCTCGTGGGAGCGGATCCGCTAGGATGAAGGAGGCATCGAGATATGCGGAGATGAGCATCGCATTCCAATTCGTGTAGATTCGTTTGTCAACGAAAGGTGGCTTTGTCTTGAGGCGTTCAGCTTTGCTCAGCTT
Source organism: Bathyarchaeia archaeon (assembly GCA_049521055.1). Taxonomy (GTDB): domain Archaea; phylum Thermoproteota; class Bathyarchaeia; order 40CM-2-53-6; family 40CM-2-53-6; genus FEN-987. Next base: position 34,670 of record JBEKPE010000006.1, on the reverse strand, counting down.
GTAGTATTCTTCATCAGCATCTTGGCTTCCGTAGAAACAACCCTGCTCCTGGTCACATAGCCATGTATTCACGTAGTCGATAATGCCTCTTGACACGTCAGCGTAGAATGGGTCGGCGGTGGATTGGTAGGTGTGCAGGTATAGTTCGAGCCATTTTGCGTTGTCCTCGGACATTTTTTCAAAGTGTGGGATGCTCCAGTCTCTAGCTGTTGAATAACGGAAGAAGCCGCCCATCTCCTTGTCAAAGGTGCCACTTCGTCCCGCGTTGTTCAATGTCACGAGTACGATTCCCAAGAATTCCCGGTTGCCAGTGTAATGGTACTTCAAAAGGGCTAACTCTTGGGCTTCTGTGTTGGGAAACTTAGGTTGGGACCCGAAGCCGCCATAGATGGGGTCAAAGTTGTTGGCGACCTCCCCGAGTATCTCATCGACTATGGAATTTGACAAGTCACCCGCAGGTATCTTTTCGTCTTCGGGTGTGGGAATCTCAGATGGAGGTTTTCCTTGAGATTTCTGCCAGGACGATTTGATGTCGCGTAGAAGCTGACGCATCTGGTCTGGAGGGAAATAAGCCCCGCCGCCAATAACACGCCCGTCTGGCGTTAGAAAAGCGGTTGTGGGCCAACCACCCATATTGTACCTACGGTTGATGTCCGGCCGATTATCCGTGTCCACACGGATCGGAATGAAATTAGCTTGAACGTATTCAGCTATGTCAGGAACTGAGTAAGTGTCCTGGTCGAGCCTGTGACACCAGTGGCACCAGACCGCGCTGATGTCTAGTAGAACCGGTTTATTCTCTGCTTTCGCCCTCTGAAATGCCTCATCGGTCCAATCCAACCACATGATCTTAGACTCTAGTTCAGGTTGCATGTATCCAAGTCTCATGTTTTCAGTTGGTCCTAAAGAGGCATAAGCTCTGAAGTTGCATGGAAGGTGGATTTAGGAGACTTATCACAGCTCGATACGCGCGAACTACGTCTAATCTATCTTATAGTCTTGGAGCGGACCGCATCGGTATTATCCTCTTGTAATTCTCCAGTATCTTGTCGTAGATCGCAAGAGTCTGACCCAACGCTTCTTGTGATTTAGTGTGGCATTGGTTGTCGGGTTTGACTGTTGCGAGGCATTTTGTTTTCGCTTCTTCCAAAGTTTTCCAGGCGTCTTCGAATTCCTTTCCCTTCTCGAGTCTGAGAATTGCCAGGAGGGAATTGTAGGCGGCCAGGTGAGCTCGTTTACATTGCAAATGGTCTTTGCTTTCTCTCTCCTGGTAACACAGCTTGCAACAGTCCATTGCCGTCCGGGACTGAACCCAGGGTTGGACTAAGAATACGGCTTCCATGTTAGCGGAGTAGGGTGCTGGTCGATTTATCGATTGTGCCAGATTTGAGGCACAAGATATAGCCCTCGATGAGTGATTGTAATGGAATGTTGACTTTGCAGTACTATGAAAATATTCTCAGCCTAATCGGCAATACTCCGCTTGTGAAGATCAATAAAGTAACTAATGGTGCTAGTTGCCTAATCCTCGCGAAACTTGAGTACCTGAACCCCGGTGGTAGCGTGAAGGACCGAATCGGAATCGCCATGATCGACGATGCCGAACGCAAGGGATTGTTGAAGCCTCATGGCACGATCGTTGAACCCACTTCGGGGAATACAGGTATGGGGCTCGCGCTCACGGCCACGATTCGAGGGTATAGGGCCATTTTCACGATGCCCGACAAAATGAGCGAAGAAAAACGTAGACTCCTTCGGGCGCTCGGTGGGCGCGTAGTTATCGCTCCGACCAACGTTCCGCCGGACTCAGCGGAAAACTACTACAACGTAGCCCAAAGAATCGCTCATGAAACATCAAACGCGTACATGCCGAACCAGTACGTGAACCCAATCAACCCCCTCGTCCACTACAAGACCACGGGGCCGGAAATTTGGAAACAAACCGATGGAAAAGTGGACGCCGTAGTAATTGGTATGGGTACGGGGGGCACTATCACGGGTGTTGGAAAATATCTGAAAGAGAAGAAACCTGAAGTCAAAGTCATCGGCGTGGACCCCGAAGGTTCGATCTTCTATCCGCGCTTCAACAAAATCGACAAACCGCTTCACCCTTACAAGGTGGAAGGGATTGGAGAGGACTTCATGCCCAAAACGCTCGTCATGGATTACGTGGATGAAGTGATTAGTGTCAGCGACAAAGATTCGTTCATCACAGCCCGTCGTCTGGCGAGGGAAGAAGGGCTTTTGGTTGGAGGATCATCAGGGTCGGCGATGTACGCCACACTCCAAGTCGCCAAAAAGGCTTCCAAAGACCAGGTAGTGGTCGTCATCTTTCCAGATACTGGAAGAAACTACCTCAGTAAGATGTACTCGGATGAGTGGATGCTCGAACTGGGTTACATTGAGGCCGAAAAGGAGGGCAAGATCACGGTCGAGGCAATATTGAAAGCGAAACCCACGGAAGTGCCTCCCATGATCGCGGTAACTCTCAATGAACCACTCACGAAGGCGGTCGAACTAATGCGAACTCATGACGTATCTCAACTTCCCGTGGTTGAAGAAGGGCATGTCCTTGGTACGATCTACGATGATACTGTGATGAAGAAACTGCTCACACGAGAAGCATCACTGTCTCAACCAATCCAGGAAATGATGGACGCAGCCCTGCCGAGCGTTGACTCGAAGGCCGACATCTCCGAACTATACAAACACTTGACCGCAGGCCACAACGCCATTGTGGTCGTTCATAACGGAATAGCCATCGGCGTCCTAACGAAGATGGACGTCATCACACACCTATCCAAAAAAACCTAGTGCAATCTCATCCGATACTTGCATGATTCCTGTTCTTCGCATAATTGTTAGTGGGTGGCTTGACGTAATCCATATTATGTTACCTACAGGTAGTGGACCTCTGTGAACAAAATCACACCGTTCTTGTGGTTCGACGACAAAGCCGAAGAGGCTGCGAATTTTTACGTGTCAATTTTCAAAAATTCTAAGATTGGGAGCATTACTCGTTACGGAGCAGAAGGGGCAGCGGTCTCCGGGAAACCAAAGGGAGCGGCAATGACCGTTACATTCCAGCTCGATGGTCAAGAATTCATTGCGCTAAACGGTGGCCCCGAATTCAAATTCACCGAAGCCATATCGTTCTTGGTGAACTGCGAGGCGCAGGAAGAAGTAGATGAGCTGTGGGAGAAACTCTGTAAGGGCGGAGAAAAAGGAAGATGCGGCTGGCTTAAAGACAAATATGGTCTGTCATGGCAGATCGTTCCCGCTGTTCTGGGCGAAATGTTACAAGACGAAGATGCTGAGAAATCGGAAAGAGTCATGAAAGCAATGCTTCAGATGGATAAAATTGATATAAAAACTCTAAAGCGAGCGTATAACCAGAAATAATCCAGCACGGGCCTCAAGATGTTTCGCCGTTGCCCATGTTAGGTTAGAAAATCGTTCGTCTCGAAAATTCTCCTAGAATCCATGAGCCTTTGTTGTCAGCCATGAGCGGCTGAGCAGGGTAGGTAATTGAGAGGGAAGCCTTAGGGTCGACTGTGCCTGCGGATTGTGAGAGGTTTCGTGATCCTGAAGCCCGAGCCAGCTATGAGAATTGAGAGACCCAATGCTCCGATCAGTATCACGAGGCCGGAATAGAACAGGCTTGTCACCCCATATTTATCCAGCAAATACCCCCCGAGAAGTGGGCCGATAATTGTTCCCAAACTTATCACAACACTATAGACTCCCATAGTCGTTCCCCGGCTTCGCTCGGGGGCTAGATCGCCCAATGTTGCGAGCGCGGCAGGGGGAAAAGCGAAGCTGCCTATTCCGAACAAAACCACGAAGGGGGCGCCAAACCAGAACCCCAACCTGCCCCTGACCATCTCTATGGCTGTGAAGAACAGGCCCAAGACCGAAAGCAGCCCCAGCATCATGAGCTTATCTCGGCCGTATTTGTCGGATAGATGGCCGAAGAGTGGTTGCGTCACCGCCAATACTAGCACAACCCCGCCAAAGAAGAAGCTCGTCAAAAGGGGTGAAGGACCTAAGCGTGGACCGAATGTTAGCGCTACACCAACGAAAGTAGTTATCGCCAACCAGATCGGGAACATCGCGGCTGCGCGTCGGTGACTCAAAAGGATCTTCAACGTTTGGATGGGAGAAAGTGCACGTTGCCTGCCCTGCCATTTCGTTTCCCTGACTCTGAAATAGGCGAAGAGAGCGCCGATTGCTGCGAGAGCTGAGGCAAAGTAGAACGGCGTCGTTTGTGAGCTGATATGCGTCAGAATTCCCGCCGCCAAAATGCCCATCATATAGCCTCCTAGATTCGCGAAATCATAGACTCCCATTTCTTTCCCCCGTGTTGCGCTGGTGCTGGTGTCTGTTACCATGGTGAGCGTGCTAACGATGATCATGGCTGCCGCGACGCCCTGTACTGCATGCACGGCTACCAAATATGCGATGTTCGTGTTCAATGTGAATGCAAAGAGCGCCACAGTGGAAACCATTAAACCAAGATAGATCCATTTTCGCCTTCCGAACCTGTCAACTAGAATGCCGATCGTTGGCCCGCAAATGGTTTCAGCTATTGGGTACGCCGCCGCGATTATTCCGACGGTAAAGTTCGAGAATTCATAACTTGGAAGATAGATTGGGAGAGTGAAGAGCACAAGTCCGAAGCTGAACCTCATCAGAAATACCGAGACATACAATGGCGATTGAAAAAGGATTGAGCCCCTCAACGATAACCGCGATGAATAGCTCACCTTCTCTCCTCCATCTCGCCATTTGAGTTTTCTTCCGAAAACCGGAACCTACGGTATAAGTGAATGTGTAAGCGTTTAATTAGATGCGAATGGATGCGGAGCCTATGCCTTTGAAGACTCTTCAAATGGCGATTCTTGGAGACAATGAAGAAGCAGTCTTTGTTGGGCTTCGCAGCTTTCCGGCTCACAAATTGGTCCTGATCGCAACAACCGATTCCAAGGACCAAGCGAAACAACTCGCCGGAAAACTTACAGACACGCTCAGGCTCGCGGTTGACATCGTGCCGATTCAAGACTCCTCAGTACAGACGATGCTCGATACGGTCGGGCAACTAGTGAAAAAAGAAACCGAAGGCTTTCAAGATTTTCTCATAAACGTCGGAGCAGCCAGCAAACATTTGACCTGCGCTGGAGTTACGGCGGGATTTATTCACGGAATAAGAACATTCGATGTCATTGGCGACCGCGTTGAAATATTGCCGGTTATGAAATATGGGTATACTCAAACGGTGACGGAGCCTAAGCTCGAGATTCTGCGTGCTATCGAGCGGTCTGGCGGCGATGTTGAGAGCTTAGAGAAGTTAAGTGCGATAGCGAATTACGGAAAGCCCCTTCTAAGCTACCACATTAGGGGATCGCGAGAGAGCAAGGGGTTGGAGGGGCTGGGGCTAGTCGAGATTGAAAGAGGAAAACGTGGCCGTCTGCGCGTTAAACTAACGCCGCTAGGGCGAACGCTTCTTTCAACAGCACAGAGCTAAGGAGCTTGTTTTGGTTCCTTTGGAGGAAGGTTGTTCTTTTTCCTGCTGGGTATAATCTTCAACCTGCAGAATACTGCATCGCCATCTTTAATGTCGAAGATCTTGCGAATTTCTTCAGGTATGGTTACCCTTCCACCCGCGGTTACTTCTGCGTAGAAGGGTATGTCCTCTTCCGCAACTTCCGGCAACGAGTCACCTTTCACGCTTGAAACGAACCTCCACTAAAAAGAGTTGTTGACGCGAGGTTGCTGTTGATTTTGTGCTAAACAGTGCTGCTTGGGCATAACTTGTTTACGGGACAGATGGCGCACCGAGGGCGGGGTGCTCGACAGACTGCGCGCCCGAACGAGATGATGGAAAGGTGCCATGGGATTCTCTTTCGAGGTGGAATCAGAGCCTCTAATGGCAACCGAATCTGCTCGTAGTTTGCGTTAGCCCTAGCAATACCGAGCCGCTTCGTAACTCTTGCAATGTGCGTATCAACAGGGATAATGGGATTCTTAGCCACGAATGCGAGAAGTATGTCGGCGGTCTTCGGTCCAACTCCAGGAAGGGCCATGAGCTCATCTTTTGCTTGCCCATACGGCTGGTTAAGGATGGGTGCGAGTCGCCCACCATACTGATCTCGAATAATCCTGGATACCGCTTTGATTCGTGGACCCTTTGACCTGTACAGGCCGGCCTGCTTAATGCATGGCGTTAAGTCTCTGATTCTCGCTTTCGCGAGCGCTCTCGGGTTAATCTTGTAGCGCCTCCTGAGTTTTACCATCGCCGCATGACTATTGCGGTCAGTAGTATTCTGCGATAGTATTGTTTCAACCAAGGTCTCAAATGGGCGTCCCGCCTTCCAGACCTTTACCGGAAATTTCTTGCCGATTGTCCTAAGCATCGAATATTGTTTGGTTCTTGTTGATTGTGACAAGGGTCTTTCTCGATGCCTGTTCCGCAATTGTGGGCATTTTGTCGTCTATTCTGAAGCAGAGTTTAAAGGACGCTTTCTTTCTACCCAATGTAGAGACGCCACACTGAATGAAGACTCTAGCGCTGGTTGCAGTTGTCACAATCGTAGTGCTCATGGCGCTCCAGCCTACTGCTCGGGCTCAGGGTAGTGTGCTTGTTGTTAGCATGAGTTCAGACATAGCAGGCCCGACCGTAGAGTTAGTGACGCGTTCCATGGCTGAGGCAACGGCTGGGGGAGCGCGGCTCATAGTATACGAGCTTAACACGCCTGGCGGAGACTTGACCTCTGTCACGGATATTATGAATGCGTTCAACGGTTCGCCGATTCCGGTTGTTGTATGGGTTACTCCTTCGGGTGCGGCGGCTTGGAGCGGCGGGACGTACATCTTGATGGCGTCGGACGTGGCGGTGATGGCGTCCGGGACAACAATAGGTTCAGCTCAACCGGTTTCAGCGGCGGGAGAACCCATCAACGAAACGAAAATTATCAACGCTCTAACCGGCCTAATGAGGGATAACGCTCGACTTCACGATAGAAACGAAACAGCGGCTCAGCAATTCATCACGCAGAACATCAACCTCGGCCCGGAGGAGGCGCTCAGACTTCACATCATTGAATTTGCAGCTGACAGTCTTGACAGCCTACTCTCTCAACTTCAACCTTACACCCTTGTTCTTTCAACCACTCAGATGGGCACTTCAGTGCGGAAACTCGTTTTGACGTCCGCATTAAGCAATGTAACCTATACGAAGAGCTATGATTTCTCAGGAATCTCACAAGCACCCGCTTACAATTACACACCTAGCTATAGCGTTCAACTCCTAACATTCCTATCGAACCCCATAATCTCAATCGCACTCTTCCTAGTTGGCATGTATGCGGTTATAATCGGCTTCAAAACCCCAGGCTACGGCGTTGAGATTGTCGGCGCTTTGATGGTCTTGTTTGCGTTGATAGGATTTGGGGCGATAGGAATCAACCTCGCTGCCACGCTTCTCTTCCTTCTTGGTATAGCGCTGACCTTGCTGGAGATCAAGACGCACATAGGAGTTTTCGCCATAGCTGGAATCGGAATGGTGATCGCCGGGAGTTTCTTGGAGTTTCCTCTCCCAGGATGGGAGCTGCTCGCCGCAAGTTCAGTCCAATCGGCGCGGGAAACATTGATCTCATTGGCCCTCGTGATGTCTGGGATATTCGGGTTCGTCGTTTTCAAGGTGGCTCAGTCACGACGAATGAAGGTAAAGGCCGGGCCGGAACAATGGATAGGCAAGACTGGGACGGCCGTGTCAGCCGTCGCCCCGAGGGGTGAAGTCAGGGTTGAGGGCCAGACTTGGAAGGCTGAAAGCCTTGGTGCCGAGGTGAAAGTGGGCGAGCAGGTCGAGATCGTTGGGAGAGAGGGGCTAGTCTTAAAGGTCAAGCCGATGCAAACTCAGGAGTGAGGGAATGTTTCATGGCGCTTGAGGATATTCTGTTCGCACCTGAGTTTATTGTCGGAATTATAGTCCTACTTTTCGTCGTAATCATCGTGGCGTCTGGTATTAGGGTAATCAAGGAATGGGAACGGGCACCCGTACTACGCCTAGGCCGCTATACCGGTTTGAAGGGTCCAGGCCTCTTCTACATCATCCCCTTCATAGATCGAATTCCAAACATCGTCTCAACGCGCGTACAAACGTTCCCATTTAGAACCGAACAAACTTTCACCAAAGACAACGTTCCCGTGAATGTTGACGCAATAATGTTCTACCAAGCAATAGATGTAGAGAAAGTGATTTTGAACGTCGAAAGGTACCTAGACGCTACCACTTTGGCCGCTCAGACAACCTTGCGAGAGGTAATAGGCAAAGTGAGCTTTGACGAATTACTCGCCGAACGCGAGAAAGTGGGTGTCGAGGCCCGGAACATAATCGACGAGAAAACAGAACATTGGGGGATTAAGGTGTCCTCTGTTGAGGTCAAGGATATCGGAATACCAGGGGCTTTACAGGATGCCATGTCTAGACAAGCCCAGGCTGAACGCGAGCGAAGGGCACGGGTGACTTTGGCTATGGCAGAGTATGAGGCAGCCCAGAAGATGGTTGACGCCGCGAATCTCTACGAGAAGAATATTCGCGCTTTGGAACTGCGTTGGATGAACATTCTATACGAGCTTGGCCTTCAAAGCAAAGGAACCCTGATGTTAGTCCCTACGAACACACCGACCGCAGGGGTTTCTATGGGGTTCCCCCCATTGGGGGCATTGAGTGTTGCGGATCTCACTAAACAGAAGAAAGACGACAAAACCTAGAGCAGTAGATCAGCGGGTTCTAGAGCCGTAGATTTCCGCCAAATGAACTAACCGCTGTATTCGCTGCCTTAGCGGCGGATGACGGCTCAAGAGTGTTTTGCCAGTCCCGAGTATCGATAGGGTTCCATAGGATCGAAGGGCATTCTTTGGAAACGCGTCATAGATCTTCAGTAATGCTGACGCAAGTGACAGCGGCTTCTCAGTCGTTCTGGCTGCGGTCTCATCCGCAACCATTTCCCTCTCTCGGTGAAAAGCCGCTTCAACCAGCCGTATGATTGGGTCCTGGGGCAGTGCGGTCCTGTATGCGGTGACCATGGCCTTGAGGACCGTATCAGAGTTCTTCACGTGAGCCAGCTCGTGAGCCATTACGGCTTCAATTTCGTCTTTCTTCAATAGAGATAGCAGTTTCTCCGACATGACTATGATTGGTTTGTGAACCTCAACTGCGAACGAGATAGGGACGCTTGTCTCGGAGATCATTAGTTCGGCATCTGCTACTCCCATTGTTCTGCGGAGAGCGTCGAAGGAGGCTGCGGTATCTGGTTTAGGTGGTGAGAGGTTCTTTACCTTTGCAAGAACTATTCGGGGGGAAAATCGCGTTAAGAGTATGGATAGCGGCAGACCACCCAAAATGGCCAGTAATAACACGGTTCCGAAGACGGTTCGAACCGCAACTTCTGGTTGATACTCGTATAGATCTGAAAGGGTGTAGCATAGGACGAGGCTGAGGCCGATGAATAGCCAGAAGAAGATTGAAGAGAGCATCATCATGCCAAGGCTCCAAGAACGGGATCTCGGGTTACTGCTTCTTCGGAAAAACAAGAATAACACGAGGATGGATGCGAGAGGCAGTATGATTGCAGCAATCACTCTGAAAGTGCTGAAGTAGGCCTCGTAGATTTGTAATATCAATCGTGGCCTACCTTCTCGCTTTATCCACCTTTCTCTTTAGCTCGTCGGCCTCTTCCTTCGAAATTCGTTCGAGGTTATCGTAGATTGTTGGGACTATCGACGGTCCGAAGGCGTTTATGAGTTGGCTGAGCGCCCTCTGAACAAGATTCGTTTGAATGTCTTCGGAGGGCGCGGGGGAGTAGATGTATTTGGCGCCGCCACGCCCAACGACTTTGGTCCTTCGAACCAAACCCTTTCGGTAGAGTCGATCGAGAACCGTTCCCACGGTTGTGTAGGCGACATGCCGCGTTGTTCCAATCTCTTTCATTACTTCTCGAGCAGAAGCCTTGCCTAGCCTCTGCAAAACGCCAAGGACTTCGGCTTGAAGGTCGCCTAATGACATTGGGTGGTCTCCACAAGCTCCTATAACTGTAGTATCTAAAAGTTTCTTCCACAAGCCCCTAAGGTCATAACCGGATTTGAGAAGAAAAATTGAATTGAGGTTGATTAGGACTTGTTATCTCTCGTTCCGCGATTGAGAGTGGTTTGCCTGTTCGTTTCTTTCTGCGCATCACTATCTCAGCCATGGTGCTTACAGCCACCTCGGCGGGTGTCTCAGCACCGATGTCAAGTCCGATGGGCGTTACGACTCTTCGCAGAATGTCGTCTGGGATTCCGTCTCGTCTTAGCTTCGAGAGAATGCCCTTGGCTTTGGCTTCGCTCGAAATCATTCCAATGTAGGCTGCCTTCGAAGTAACTACGCTTCTTAGGGCTAGCTCGTCATATTCTCCGGCGTAAGTTAGGATAACGATGTAAGTGTGCGAATCTATGCTAACCTCTTTCAGAGCCTTTTCCCAGTCGTCAACGATTATCCTGTCCGCTTCAGGGAATCGTTCAGACGTTGCATAGTCGGCTCTGTCGTCTATTACGGTAACCTGAAAGCCAAGCATTTTCGCCAGTTTCGACATTGGTTGAGAGACATGGCCTGCTCCAACGAGGATTAGGTGTTCAGGGGCGTGGAAGACGTTTATGAAACACGTTATGACGCCCGCACAAACCGGCAGCGGCATTTTAACCGTCCTCGGTTTTCCTTCCTTAATTGCCTGTACGGATTGATCGATCAGTTGAAGTTCAGCAATTGCTCCGCCAATTGTCCCTACGACTTTACCTTCGCGGGTTACCAGCATTGATGATCCTAAATGGCGAGCGCTCGAACCCTCCTGGTTGACTATGGTCACCCAAGCGAAAGGCTGCGAGTCTTGCATCAGCTTATGGGCTTCCTCAAGCAGCGCCTTATCGGAGTAGATTGGGATGAGTTTCAAATTGTTTTCATCCCTATCTCTTCCCGGACGCTTGTATAGCTGTCCTCAAACTGGTCAATACTCGATCGGGGGTCGCCGGTATCTCGTTGATTCTCACGCCGATGGCGTTGTCGATGGCGTTCACGATTGCTGGGGCGGGCAGGACTACCGGTGGTTCGCCGATGGCTTTCGCGCCGAAAGGACCTAGGCGGCCGGGGTATTCTACGATTATCGTCTTGATTTCGGGTATGTCAAGTGAGGTGGGAACGTAATAATCTCCCAAGTTCGGGTTAACGACTACCCCATTCTTGTGAATCATATCCTCCATCAAAGCGTAGCCTAACCCTTGAATCGTCCCTCCCTCTATCTGCCCCTCGACCGAAATCGGGTTGATGGCTTTACCTACGTCGTAGGCTGCAACCATCTTCAGAACCTGCACTCGTCCGGTTTCAGTATCAACCTCAACTTCCGCGGTGACCGCGGCGTAGGTGTATTGCAAATATACCGTTCCCTGGCTGGTCTCAGGGTCGTAGTCGCATTTTGGCGCTGTGAATGTGCTGGACTCTTTCAAAGATATGCCCCGTGAATAAGCGTTAGCAACAACGTCACGGAAGGCTACCGAGTGAGCTGATTTAGAAGTGAAGACACCTTCGCTTGATTCTACTTCATCCGTTGAGCACTTTAGCATCGCCGCAGCGATTTCTCTCAGCTTCTGGCCAAGCTTTCCAGCAACCATCTGCGTAGCCCGACCGCCTATCGTTATTGTTCGGGAGGCAACCGTCGGCCCCGAGTCGCCGCAATACTCTGTATCCGACGCGTCGAGAGTGAAGTATTCTAGGGGTAGGTGCATTGTTTCGGCCGCGATTTGAAGTAAGCCTGATGGGGCTCCGGTTCCATACTCGGTAAGCGCCGTTCTAACTCTGATCTTACCCTCGCTATCGATTTCCATATGTACCGTAGCAAAATCGTTGCCTTCTGGGCCCAGGCTGTTGCCGTGATACATGATGGCGATTCCCAAGCCGCGCTTCTTCGTCCCATTCGTACCCTGGAATTTTCGGCGTTGATTATACCAGTCCGATTCCGCGGTCGCTTTCTTTACGCACTCTTCGAGTCCACAGCCCTCATCAACCATTTGGCTTGTAGCCGTTAGTGTTCCGGGCCTAAGCATGTTCATTACACGAAGATCCAATGGGTCCATGCCTAACTTCTTCGCGATCTCATCCATGTGGGATTCAGCGGCGAAATGAGACTGCGGTCCCCCGAACCCTCTGAATGAGCCGGCCATTGTGTTGTTCGTGTAGACGCAGTAGGCGTCGGTTTTCACGTTTGGAATGACGTATGGGCCGGTGGCGTGAAAGCATGCACGTATGACGACGAGCGGGCCAAGCGAGGCATAGGCGCCGGTGTCGGCGACCAATTTCGTTTCCCAAGCTGTGAGTTTTCCGCTCTTCTTTACACCAACTTTCACTGAAATAACGAATGGGTGTCGTTTCGTGTGCCCAATCATCGATTCCTCTCGAGTATAGGCGAGGGCCGCAGGCTTACCTGTTCTAATAGCAACCAGCGCCGCCATCCCGAGCACATCGACCGGGATTTCGTCGGATTTTGGCCCGAAAGCTCCGCCGGTGGCTGCTTGAATAACTCGAACCTGTTCGGGCCGAAGCGAGAGAATCTTAGCGATTCCCGTTTGCACATGGTAAGGGCTCTGAATCGAACCAACGCAGGTAACCGAACCGTCTGGCTCAGGTATAACGAACCCGGCTTCAGGTTCCAATGGTATGGGATCCTGAAACGGAGTCTTGTAAGTTCCTTCAACAATCCAGTCCGCTTGCTTGAAACCTTCTTCCACATTGCCCTTTCGAACCTTCAGATACTTTGCCACGTTTCCTTTCTCATGAATTTGTGGCGCACCAGGTTTCATTGCGTCGATGGGTGAGAATACTGATGGGAGTGGTTCATACTCTATCTTGACGAGGTCAACGGCTTCCTCGGCGATGGAAGCGTCGTAGGATGCAATAGCCGCTATCGGTTCGCCCGCAAAACGTACCCTATCCGTCGCGAACAACGGCTTATCAGGAAGGAGAGCTGTTGACTCGTTGATTCCAGGTATGTCATGAGCAGTTACAACTGCCACGACGCCGGGATATTTTCGTGCTTCCGACAGGTCCACTCGTTTGAGCAGTGCGTGGGCGACGGTAGATCTGACAACTTTCAAGTAGAGTGCGTTTTCGGGTACGATGTCCATCGTGTAGATTGGTTTACCAAGTACTTTGTCGAGTGAGTCTACTCGTCCAACACTCTTACCCACTACCAGCATCTGTTGGCTCTGCGTGGGCTTCTTCACCGCTGCCTGATCAGTCAATTACTCGGACCCCCTCATTTCAGAAGCAGCCGTTTTCACGGCTTCGAAGATTTTCACATACCCCGTACATCGACAAATGATGCCGCGGGTGGCTTTTTTGATGTCTTCGGTAGTAGGGTTGGGATTCTTTTCGAGCAGATCCTTACTTGCTAAGATCATGGCTGGGATGCAGTAACCACACTGGGCCGCGTTCCATTTCATGAAGGCACGTTGTATGGGATGAAGCTTTTCCGCGGAACCTATGCCTTCGATAGTCACGATTTTCTTGTTTCTCGCTTGAATCGCGAAGATCAGGCACGAGTTCACTAATTTTCCATCCATCAATACGCCACATATTCCGCAGTCCCCTGTGCTGCAGCCTTCCTTCGTTCCCTTCAACGCTAACCTGTCCCGCAACACATCCAATAATCGTTCATGTGATTCGACGACGACCGCGTAGTCTTTGCCGTTGACGGAGAGTTTCAGTAAATGTTTAGACAAGTATCTCCTCTCCAGCAAGTCTATCGACGCATCTACCTACCGTACGCTTGAAGATGGCGCACGCGACTTCCAAGCGGTATTCTTCCGAGACCCTAAAGTCAGAGCTCAGCTTGAGCTCGTTTCTCAATGTTGCCACCGCGTCGGACAACAATTGTTCATTCAGTTTCTTTCCTGCCATTATTTTCTCAGTCTGCCGTGCTCGTTGCGGAATCTTTCCATTAACTCGGTTGAAGGCGATGCGAATCTCGTCACACATCTTATTCTCAGCAAGTTTCAGGTAGACTGCACAATTTACGAAGGCGATTATGAGTGAATTTCTCATTCCAACTTTTTCAAAACTGCAGGCTGAGTGTGGGTCTAGTTCCTTGAAGCTTGTCTCTACTAGGATTTCGTTTGGTTTTAGGTCGGTCAGTCGTTTCCCTTTGACGAAGTCTTCCACTCGAAGCGTTCGCACTCCATGAATATTGCGAACTTGAACTTCTGCATCAAGAACCAGTAGCACTGGCAGTAGGTCTTCTGATGATGAAGCGGAACAAATGTTTCCTCCAACAGTTGCCATGTTAATTATCGATGGTCCGCCAAACTTCATTGCAACCTCCCTGAAAACATCATATCGCGAGTCCATGAAGGGAGATGCGACAAGCTCAGATATTGTCGTTAAGCCACCGATCTTAATCATCCCACCCTCCCACTTCACATACCTGAACTCAGTCAGGCCTGTAAGGTCAACCAATACTTTCGGGCTAACCTGTCTTCGCTGAATCCGATTGATCAGATCGGTCCCGTTCGCGATCAGGTGTACTCCGGCTTGATGTGAGTCGAGATACTGAAGTAGATCGTCCAGGTTCTCCGGTACGAACATGTCAAACCTGCGCAACTATTCTCATCCACCCGCTGCTGTTGGAACTAATAGGATTAGGTCCCCGTCATTTAGTTTCCTTGCTAATTCCGGAGGATTTTGGGGAGTATTGTTAATGTAGAACATGGTGTAGCTGCGCAGCTTGCCCTTTGCGTCGAAAAGCAGCTCCCTTACCGAGTCATTTGACGAAATTAGTGATTCTACGACATCGTTAATGGTGTTGGCTTCGAGTTCTATCTCGCTTTGACCCAGGGCGGATCTCAGTTCGTGGAACAGCCTAACTTTGACTTTTGGCGGCATCTCGGTTCTCATTCCGTTTGAGGGCCTGGAAAACCCGTTCTGGGGTGGCTGGCAGCGTGAAGAGCCTGGTTCCCGTGGCGTCGTAGATTGCGTTCGCGACGGCTGATCCGACGGGTATTATGCCAATCTCCCCCAAACCTTTGGCTCCATACGGACCGATCTTTTCGTAAGTCTCTACCGGCTCGATCTGAATTTCTGGGACATCACGGATGGTGGGTATGATGTATGTTGTGAAATTGTTTGTCTTGATTTGTCCGTTATCGATTTGTGTTTCTTCAGTTAACGCGAACCCTAATCCTTGCACGATTGCGCCCTCGCATTGGCCCGTGTAGGATTGGGGGTTGATTACCGTGCCAGAATCTGGTGAGAGGAAGAATTGTAGAGCTTTCGTAGCGCCGGTTAATGTGTCAACTTCCACGAGGGCAATGGCGGTGGCGTACATGTACGACCAATGGGGAATCTCTATGCTCCCCTCGACCGGTTTGTCGACACGCGGAACTTCGAACCCTGCGACAATCCTTGTTTCCGAGCCTCTGCGAATGAGAAATTGCGCGATCTTAACGTAAGATACTGATTTCCCAGGTTTCTGTGTACTGGAAATTTTTGATCCACCGAAATCAAGATCCTCCTTCGGCTCTCCAGTTATCTCGGCGGCTACGTCGAGAAGTAATTGATTCATCTTAGGCGCGACGGCCAAGATGGCGTTTCCACCTCTGACCAATGCCATCGACGCGGACGAAGTCCCAGTGTCGGGTGCGAGTTGCGAGTCGGCAGAGGCGATGCATATGTCAGCGATGTCGCAATGCAGGGCGTCTGCCGCAATCTGAGAGTAGGCTGTGATTGCCCCCTGGCCAATCTCCGGGCAACTAATTCCGACAACGAATTTTCCCGTCGGTGTGATTTGAATGGAGGCGGCAGCGAAGTCGGGAAGGGTGCCGAAGCCAAAGCCTTTGATAGCTACTGTGACCGCGATCCCTCTCTTACACCACGGAGCTGACGATTTCGATTTGTGTTTCACTCTGTTTTTCCAGAGATCTGTGCGCTCGGCTTTCTGGAGAGTCTCGTAGACCCCAACGCTGCCGAGCATTTTGTACCCGAAAGGCCCGATGTCCCCTTCACGAAGCACATTCTTCTTGCGAATTTCCAGTCTATCGATCCCTAACTTTTCCGCAATAATATCTATATTCGATTCGATTGCAAAATTCACTTGGGGAGCGCCGAAGCCGCGGAACGCTCCGGCAACCCCATTATTCGTATAGACTGAGTAGGCATCGATATCGATGTTCGGTATGCGGTAAGGTCCACAGGAAGTTTCAACAGCGACATCAAGCACCGTGGGGCCGAGAGATGCGTAGGCTCCTGTGTCGGCAACTATTCGAACCTTATTCGCTAGGATTCTCCCCTCCCGATCGGCCGCCGTCTTCGTTGTTACGATCATAGGGTGCCGTTTCATGCCCGCTACGCCGGATTCCTCGCGCGTCCAAACCATCTTGACTGGGCGCTTTGTTTTCATCGCTAGCAGGGCTAGGTGGATTTGGACGGTGTTCTCTTCCTTCCCGCCAAATGCACCCCCTACCGGGGTCGAAATGACCCTGACTTCCTCAGGTTTGATTCCTAAGGATCTTGAGACCTGCATTTGATCTCGGTACGGGGATTGGCCTCCGCTGTAGAGAACGAGCCGTCCCTGCTCGTCAAGCATCGCGATTCCCGCCTCGGTCTCGAGGTACATGTGCATTTGTCGTCCCGTTCGGTAGGTGTTCTCCACAACGACCGCGGCGTCGCGGAATGCTTTGTCTACGTTTCCGACTCGGACTGTTGCGTGGCGGAGTATGTTGCCTTTCTCGTGAACTTTGGGAGCCTCGGGTTTCATCGCCTCCAGCGGATCAGAAACGATGGGAAGCGGCTCGTACTCAACTTCCACCTCCTGCGCGGCTCTCTCTGCGGCCTCTAGACTTTCGGCGGCGACAACAGCAACTGCGTCTCCGAGATACCTGACCTTGTCGAAGCAGAGGACGGGTTGGTCGGGGGTCAGGATACCGAACGCATTGAGAGCCGGGACGTCCTTGTGTGTTAGGACAGCCATAACGCCAGGAATGGCTTTCGCTTTCTCCGTGCTGATTCTTTTGATCAGCGCGTGGGGGTATTTGCTGCGGGTGACCTTTGCGTAGAGCATGTTTGGCAGGGCCATGTCGGAGAAGAATTTCGTCTCTCCCGTGACTTTGCCCCGGCCGTCTTTACGTACGATTGATTTTCCTACCCACTTTGTCTCTTCCCGTTTGGAGGTTATTTGTTTGGTCGTTGTGTCAACCTCCTGCGATTGGTGGGACGACGAGGATTTCGTCGCCGTCGTTGATCTTGGACTTGGAATTGAGCCTAATTCCCTCACGCACAACGTACAGGTAGTCTTTGTCTTTGACGGGTAAGGATTGGAGTAGGTCTTCGGTTGTTGCGTTGTCTTTCAATTCAATGGTGAGTTCTTTTCTTTCGAGCGCGAGAGATGGGGCGCCGAAAACCTTCACCTTGACCAGCAACCGCCTACCCAACCTCCTACTTCTTCCCGTGAAGTGCGTGGTTTAACGCCTCGAAGACGAGAGACGCCACAACATCCTTTCTATACTGAGCTGAACCCCTGATGTCGTCTATCGGTTTAGCGTCGTCGGCCGCGAGCGACCCGGCCCTCTTCAAGATCTCCTGGTTCAAGGGCTTGTTAGTCAAAGCCTCTTCACATCCTCTGGCTCGTAGAATGTTAGGCGCGACAGCTCCCAAGGCAACTCTCGCTTCAGCAAATGTATCCTTCTTGCTCCTACCCCGCAGCACTGTCGCCACATCCACGATCGAGATTGCATTGGCTTCGCGGAGTCCAAGCTTCACGTATGCTCCCCGGTCCTGCTCACCTAGGGGGGTGAAGTGTACTTGTTCGATTAATTCGTCAGGCTTGAGTGCAGTTTTCCTGTAGGCGAGAAAGAATTTTTCTATTGGGATTTCCCGCGATCCGGCTGTGCTTCGTGTGACTACGACTGCGTCGAGGGCGTAGAGGGGGGGTAGGCTGTCACCCGCCGGTGAAGCGTTTCCTAGGTTTCCGCCTATGGTTGCGGTGTTTTGAAGTTGGATTGCTCCAATCTGCCTTGCCGCCTCCACAAGAGGCCACGCGTGTTCCCGGGTTAGTTGAGAGTGAACGATGTCGCTGTAGGTCGCCAGTGCTCCAATGTGAATCCGACCATCGTCTTTTCTCACAAATCTTAGTTCCTTGAGTGAGAGTATGTTGAGAAGTCTATCCGTCTTGATGACGCCGTCCCTAAGTTGCACAATCACATCCGAACCTCCAGCAACAATCCTTACTCCGTTTTGGTTTTCGTGGAGAATGTTCAGTGCCTCGTCGAGGCTTTTTGGTGTCAGGACGTCGATCTCGGACCTCATCAAAGCCCTAACGCCTCCGGTTCTTTGCGGCTTCTTGAACAGCGGTGATGATCTTTGAGTAGCCGGTGCATCTGCAGAGGTTACCTGAGAGGGCCGTGGCGATCTCATCTACTGTCGGGTTCGGGTTGTGCATTAGGAGGGCGGAGGCGGAGACGATCATGCCTGGGATACAGTGGCCGCACTGCACCGCCCCTTCGTCCAAAAACGCTTCCTGAACAGGATTCAACTTCCCATCCTTAACGAGCCCCTCAGAGGTTACGATCTCAGAGCCTTCAGCCTGCGAAACGAGGACGAGGCATGAACAGACAGGCACCCCATCCTTGAGTACAGTGCACGCACCACATTCACCCTTGGCACAATCTTCCTTCGGGCCCGTAACGTGAAGTTCCTCGCGGAGAACCTCAAGCAACGTGTAAGCGGGGGGACACTTGACAGTGACAGGTTGTCCGTTGAGTTTGAAATTCACTGTCCTTTCAACGCGCAAAGCTGCTTACCTCCTGAACCATTGCAATTTTCATCGTCTGCGAAGGTAGAACGCTTCTGTGCGTGTAACTCTTAACCATTAACCAGTTATTTCGGATACAGACAGCGGCGGCTGAGAGAAAGAATTCTGAGATCCTATTTCGCTTGAAGTGCCTTGATGTGGGTTAAGCGAATTGCCAGAGCCCGACTGTGTTGCCTTCTGTGTCTTTGAAGTATGCTGCGAAGCCGAAGTTTCCGACGGGCGTTCTTGGTTGGATGACTTTGCCACCGTTCTGCTCGATAGTCGCAGCTGCCTGGTCTATGTTCTTCACGTTAATGTAGATGACGGGGGACTTAACTGAGTCACGCCGTTCCACCATGCCGCCGTTTATTGCGCCGGGTTCCTTCGGCTTGCCTCGTACTCCGAGCCCATCAGCCTCAACGGTTCCGACTTGTGTGTAATGCATCTCTGGAATCTCGTTCATCTTCCAACCGAAAACTGTACTGTAGAATTTCCGCGCCCGCGCTAGGTTGTCGCCTGGTATTTCGAAGAATATTACCTTGTCCAACTGCCTCACCTCAAAAAGTGCGGTCGGTGGAATTGCAACCCTTTATTCTATGACCATTGTTGTAACGGTGGAACGAACGCCGGGAAGTCGTCTTATCTTCCATGTTATGATCTCTTTCAGCCCGTCCATTGAGTCAGCTTCAACTTTCGCGATCATGTCGTAAATCCCGTAAACTCGGTGGCACTCCTTCACGTTTGCAGTCTTTCGAACCTCTTTGAGTACGTTCTCCTCCGAGCCTGGATCAACGTTAAGCAGAACATAAGAAACTGGCATAACCGAACCTCATCAAACAACTCGAAAGTACGGGTAAAAGTCTTCCCTACAAGTGAACGAAGCGGGGCAAAACACTCTTGTTCAACCGCCGTTAATTCTCCGGTATGGACCGAGTAGCACTGTACCTTCAGGATAAACATACGATTCGTGAAGAGATGAAATTCGCTCAGTATGCTGAGCAGAAGGGGTTCGAGGCGATCTGGCATGCTGAATCGCGCCTCGCACGCGACGCCCTCACGCCCCTGGCGGCTATGGCCGCCGTGACGGACAAGATCAAACTTGGAACCGGGGTGATAAATAACTGGACACGGAACGTGGCGCTGACCGCCGTATCTTTTCTAACTCTCGATGAGCTCTCTGGCGGTCGTAGCTTGCTTGGAGTGGGCGCTTGGTGGGATCCGCTAGCGTCGAAGGTTGGTATCGAGCGAAAGAAACCATTGAAGGCAATGCGAGAGTACGTTACGGTTCTTCAGCGCCTCTTCCAAATGGAGAACGTCACGTTCGAGGGGGAGTTCGTGAAGGTGCGGGACATACGACTGGATGTTGTTTACGGCGATCCTTCTACGCCTCGCAATATTCCAATTTACATTGGCGCTACGGGGTGGGAGATGATTGAACTAACCGGTGAGATTGCCGACGGTATTCTACTGAACTATCTAGTATCCCCGAACTACAATCAACAAGCCTTAGAACATCTCAAGGTAGGAGCGGCGAAAGCTGGTCGACGACTCGAGGGCATTGACAGACCTCAGCTGATCGTGTGTTCGCTGGATGAGGACGCTGACAAGGCTATCGATAGTGCGCGGCCGCTGGTCGCCCAGTATCTGGGTCAGCAACCCCACATTGCCAAAGCCAGCGGTGTGAAGGAATCTTTGATTGAAGAGGTAAAGTCTGCGTTGGGCGGCTGGCCTG
Source organism: Bathyarchaeia archaeon (assembly GCA_049521055.1). Taxonomy (GTDB): domain Archaea; phylum Thermoproteota; class Bathyarchaeia; order 40CM-2-53-6; family 40CM-2-53-6; genus FEN-987. Next base: position 14,072 of record JBEKPE010000006.1, on the reverse strand, counting down.
CCAAACCAGGCGGCTTGGAAAAGGCCAAGCAGTTAGTAGATGATAAACTCGTTCGACTAATCACGGCCTGCGGGACCGCAGACGAATGCCGCAAGAAAGTTGAAGAGTACAACTCTACCGGATGCACCTGCCCAATCCTCTATCCTTTAGCCGACGACGTTCACGCCATGATTGACGCCTTCGAGGGCAAACCTTCCGCAGGCCCACTGATCGCTTAGACACACACCCCACCCAAGTCAGCGAAAGAGGTGAAGGGGCCGATTCACGGCTCACCTTGGTTCAGCTCACTCAATGATTGGGTTCACGAATTTGAACTGGACCGTATCTAAGACACCCTTGTCTGTAATTCTTAGCTCCGGAATAACTGAGAGTGTGGTGAACGCGAGCGTGATCGTGGGGGACGGGAGCTTCGAGCCCAATCTTGACCACGCGTCCTTGAGCTCCTTCATTTGCCTTGAAACCGTTTCGACAGACTTGTCCGACATGAGCCCAGCTATGGGCAGGGGAAGATGTGATAGTGGTTTTTGATCCTTAACTGCGACCATGCCTCCGCCGCTTTGGGCTAGAAGATTTGCGGCCGCAATCATGCTCGCGTCATCCATACCCGCGACCACCAAGTTGTGGCAATCGTGCCCTACCGTCGATGCAACTGCTCCTTCCTTTAGCCCAAGTCCCTTCACGAATCCAACCGCCACATTCCCTGAACCTCTGTGTCGCTCAAAGACAGCTATCTTCGCTACATCCTCATGTGGATTTGTCAAAGCCTTTCCTTCGTTCACGGGAACTTCTGATTCTAGGTTGTGTGTCAGAATATTCGTCGGCAACACTCCAATCGCCCTAACCCTAACCGTGTCGTTCTTGGTCTTAGTCCTCACAGCTAGATCCTCCAGATTTGGTGGGCGTTTGAGATGCATGGATTGCATCACAGCTTCTGGGTAAGTCGGCGTCGGCAGGTGCGCGGTTAGCTTTCCGTTTTGACTTACGACTTTTCCGTCAGCGATAACCGTGTTTACGGAAACCGTTTCGAGTTTGTCGAGAATGACGATGTCCGCGAAACGTGCTGGGGCTATGTTTCCAAGTTCTCTGGCACACTCGTAATGTTCCGCGACATTGAGGGTGGCCATCTGAATTGCCTCAATCGGGTCGACTCCTTCCTGAATAGCTCTGCGAATCACATAATCAACTTGCCCCTCGTTCACTAGGTCGCTCGGCTCTCGGTCGTCTGTAACTAAACACGCGTGACGAGAATCAAGTTTTTTTCTTGTAACGGCTTTGATTGTATTGGCGACGTTTGTCGCACCGGAGGCCTCTCTTAGCATTGCGTACATGCCATTTCTGAGTTTCTGGATTGCTTGAATTTCTTCAGTTGATTCGTGGCATGAGGTTATTCCAGCAGAGGCATACGCTCCCAAATCCCTGTCCAACAAATCGACCGCGTGACCTTCCACCACCCGCCCGGTTTTGAGTGTCGCTGCAATTTCCGCGTGTACGTTAGGGTCGGCCGCTAACACGCCAGGGTAGTTCATCATCTCGCCAAGGGCCACAACTTCCTTCCAACTCATGGCCTCCTCAATCTCCTTCGGTCCAAAAGAGGCGCCACTCGTTTCGAATCCTGGGGCGGCGGGAACGCAGGAGGGAAATGTGATTAGCATCTTAAGTGGAAGCCCTCGGGCTTCGTTTATGAAGAACCGTACACCGTCCATTCCAAGGACGTTTGCCATTTCGTGAGGGTCTATGAAAACCGTAGTTGTACCGTGGGGTATCACAGCTCTCGCAAATTCAGTTCCCGCGACCATAGCGCTCTCTACGTGAACGTGGCCGTCAATGAACCCTGGAGCAACCCATTTTCTGTGTGCGTCAATTACTTGAGTATCGGGGCCGATGGTGTTTTCCACATTTCCAACAAGCGCTATCCTATCATTTTTGATCGCGATTCCTTGATTTTCAATGATTTCGCCCGAGTTCACATTAACAAGAGAACCGTTCCGTACCACCAAGTCAGCCTTGTCGCGTCCCATCGCAGTGTCCACCAGCACGCGCGTTACATCATACAAGCGTGATCTGCCGTCGATTTCAAACATAGCTCTCTGCTCCTACGAATGCACGACTTGCCTCCATACTTAAGGAACATTCGTCGAGATTTCGCTTCGGATACCTTCAGGCATGGGAACCGGGCGGTTGAACAGAATCAGATTGCTCCCAGACTGGAATTCGGAGGGATAAATTATAGTACCGCCGGGTTCACTACGCGACCATCGAAGATGCGTAAATATGCCTGACAAGAAATTCACGAAGATCTTCTTTGCAACAGACCTCCATGGTTCTGGTAAGTGTTATGATAAGATATTGAGCGCCGCCAAGTTCTACAAGGTTGATGTCCTGGTTCTAGGAGGCGACATGACGGGTAAGATGCTTGTCCCAATCGTTGACTACGGCGACGGGACGTTCAAAGCAGATTACATGGGCGGAAAAACATTACACAGCCCAGACGAGGTGAAATCTTTGGAGAAGGAGATAACCGACAGCGGCTACTACCCCTATCGTTGTAGCAAGGCAGAGATGGATGAGCTAAACGCGTCCAAAGAGAAAGTAGACAAAGTCTTCATGACCCAAATGAAGGACACATTAACAAAATGGGTCGACCGCGCCGAACCCTTCCTCTCCCAGCTAGGCGTGACGTGTTATTTGACGGGTGGAAATGATGATTACCAAGAAATAGTCGACGCCGTCCGAGACACGCCTCACGTGAAAAACGCCGATCACAAAGTTCTCAAGATCGATGAACTTCACGAAATGGTCAACCTGGGATGGAGCAACCCCACTCCATGGAAATGCCCGCGAGATCATACTGAGGAAGAACTCGATGCCATGACTGAGAAACTCGTTTCTTCTGTGTCCGACAAGGAGAACTGCGTGTTTAACATTCACGTGCCCCCGATAGACTGCGGATTAGATACGGTTCCAAAATTAGACGACTCCGTGTATCCACCAAAGCCCGTCATCAACAAGGGTCAGGCAGTCATGATTGGAGCTGGCAGCACCGCAATTCGTCGCGCGATCGAAAAGTATCAGCCGCTCGTAGACCTTTGCGGTCACATCCATGAATCCAGAGGAACTACCAAGATTGGAAAAACGTTAGTGATTAACCCTGGCAGCGAATACCCTGAAGGTGTGCTCAGGGGAGCGATCATCAACATTGGAGACAAGAAAGTTCTCAGTTCTCAGCTCACATCCGGGTAATGCAGAATCGGATATTGTTCAACATTGCGTCTGAACGATGCGACAGTTAACCCTGACCGATTAACGGTTTAGCCCAGAATAACCCGCGTGACGGTACTTATTGTCCCCCAAAAAACCGGGGGACTTTTCGGTGATTCGGAGTTGGTTAGTGATTACTGATCTATAGTGGTGGTAGTTCCTTGTATGCTAGTGTGATGTCGATTCCTCGCTTGGCGTGGTATGACTTCGAGACCATGTAGATTATGAGTCCGGCGATGAAGCTGCCCGCGACCCATCCGTATGCAATTGGGTTGCCTCCCCATATGCCTGCGAAGGCGAAGAATTGGTAGGTGATGTAGGCAAATACGATTGCCATGAGGACGCCGGCGGTTGCTAGAATTGCTTTAGCTTGTCCTTTCTCATTCTTCATTGCGTAGCGTACGGCGGCGATTCCTATGAAGAAGAAGTAGATCATTGCCGCGACGACAGCTCCGTAGAGTGAGACTAGAGTACCGTAGAAGAACGAGGCTAATCCGATCAATACTATTGTGCCTATGAGGTTGATTAGGAATGCGACGGTAGGCGAGCCATACTTCGGGCTAATGTGTGATATCTTCTCGGGTAGGAATCGGTCGAAGGATTGAGCGAAGAGGTATCGTGATAGAACGATGATTGCGTAAGCTATGATGGCTACGTTCCATAGGATCCAGCCTAAGCCGATGAACGCGGCTACAGGGGTGCTTGAGACACCCATTGCGAGGGTCCAGAAGTTAAACGACCAATTGTACACTAGGTTCGCGTTTCCTAATGCCCCATTGATGAAGTTGAAACCACCCGCATAGTACATGGCTGCAAATGCCGTAGTGACAACTATGAGAGTTACAACTGACGAAATGAACACGTTGTATCGCAACGCGCCCTTGCCCTTAATCTCGGATGCTACTGCTGGTCCTGCGTTCAACCATGGGTAGACGAAGATGGCGAAGAATGGTAGCATGAATATGGTTGCCCCAAAATCGAACGTTGAGCCAGTGTAAGAATTAGCAACCTGAGTATACGTTGTGTTGGAGCCAATCGAGTTTAGGAAACTCATGTAACCCTGCACTCCCGTCGTTCCAGCAGCCAAGAGCGAGAAAATGCCTACAAAAGTTGCCGCTATCGCGACTATTACCGCAATCGCAACGACTTTGAATCCCAATTTTGGTTTGACAACGTTGATGCCTATCAGGACAGCAAAGACGAGTGCTGCAATGAGAAATTGTCCCGCTAGGTTAGCTCCAGGAATATTGCCTGGCAACGCAAAAGGAAGCATGTTCGAGTATCCAAGTGACACTCCAACCGAACCAATCGAAACAACTGCTGCCAGCGCAATCAGTGCCATATATGCCATCGTCTCAAGCGTGTAACCCATGAACGCAAGGGGTCCTCCGAACATTCCGCCATAAACACGTGAAACCCAAACGTAGTCTCCACCCGTCCGGCTGACTCTTGTCGTCATCATGGTGTAGACAACGATCTCTGGGATCGATAACACCCATGCAATTATTGAGCCGTATACCAGGTTCACGCCAGACATTGATGTGAGCAGTACCGTTGTGAAGCCTATGACTCCGAGCGCTGCTCCGCCTGACATGTTGCTCAAGTTCAGGCTTACTACATCCAATAAGGAAACGTCTCTGCGTAACCCAGAGGCTTTTCTTACAAACGCGGCAGGTTGACTTGTCATAAGATAACCACTTTAGGAGTCGGTTTGTGTGAATTTAACATCTTCGGACTTATATTCAGTAGTGATTATCAGCCGAAAATTCGGCTCTCCAAACATTCGAATTTCCTAGTGTTCCCGCTGTGTGTGGAGAGCTCAAGTTTCATTTAGGCGGGCCCATTGATTCTGCGCAGGACTCACTTTGTCAAAGTACGGTAATGCGCCCTCGGATTTTCTGGAAGAAGTAAACCGGATCATGGATGCGGCCAAGGCTGAAGGCGTACTTTTGAGGTTACTGGGAGCGCTTGCGTTTCACATTCATTGCCCCAAATTTTCCTATATGCAGGAGATGCTTGGACGCACGTTTACCGACATCGACTTCGCTTCCTACAAGAAGGAAACCGGGCGAATCAACACTCTCTTCGCGGGGCTTGGGTATCAGTATGATGTGCGAGTAAGAGCCCTATTCGGGTCTAGGCTAGTATTTTACGAGACCAGCGGCACCGGTAGGCATTGCGATGTCTTCTTGGACAAGCTTGAGTTCTGCCACGACATTGACTTCAAAGATAGGCTCGAAGTGGACTACCCGACGATTCCTCTCGCAGAGCTCCTCTTAGAGAAAATGCAGATAGTCAAACTGAACGAGAAGGACGCGATAGACACGATAATGCTGTTCAGGGAACATCCGATTGGCGGATCGGACGATAACACGATCAACGCAGACCATTTGGCGCATCTTACCGCCAGCGATTGGGGGCTTTGGAAAACATTCACAACCAACCTAGAAAACGTGAGAAAGACAACGCAAACCTTCGAGAAGCTCTCGGAAGAGGATAAGACAGATGTGACTTCAAAGATCACTGCCTTACGAGATCGGATAGACAAGGAACCTAAGACAAGAGGCTGGAAGTTTAGATCACAAATCGGTGAGAAACGGAAGTGGTACCGCGATGTTGACGAGCTCGTGCGCGAATAGTAATTCCCTCTAGGCAACCAAATTCCTCTAGTCACCGATCAACAAACCGTAATTACTAGTGAACCAAGACCCTGGTAGATGGAATTGACTTCAATTTTCATTAAAGGCGGGACGATAGTTACCATGGACCCGCATCGCCGAGTATTCAGAGATGGTGCAGTTCTCATCGATAATGGCGTTATTTCGCAGGTTGGGAAGACAGTTGACGTTAAGCCGCAGCGCCGTGCGGAGTTCGAGATTGATGCGAAAGGGAAAGTCGTGTTGCCGGGCCTGGTTGATACTCATGTGCACCTCGCGCAAGCTCTAATCCGGGGTAGCGCGGACGATACCTCGTTGATTGATTGGCTTCAGAAATTCGTTTGGCCGCTTCAAGGTAACTTTGATGCGCAGGACGGGAAGGTGAGCGCTGAGCTTTGTATGCTTGAGATGATCAAGTCTGGAACAACTACGTTTCTCGAGAGCCTGCTTCACCCTCGTTATGGGTTTGATGGAATCGCCGAGGCCGTCGACAGGGCTGGAATGCGGGGCTTTCTCGCCAAGACTGTGATGGGTCTACCCGGTTACGGGTCGGAGAAGAGCATCATGCACCCTGGAATGATCGAGGACGGTGAAACATGCTTGCGGGAGGTTGAAACCTACTTCAAGCGTTGGAACGGCAAGGCTGATGACAGGGTCAGGGTTTGGTACGGAGCCCGTTCGCTCGGCGGTTGTACTCCCGAATTATACAAACGGATCGCGGAAGGGGCACAGCGTCTTGGAACTGGTGTGACGATGCATCTGAGTGAGGTTCAGGAGGATGTTCGTTACGCGAAGAAGGAGTTTGGTAAGATGCCCGCGGAATTCATGAACCAGGTTGGCCTGACTGGGCCGAATGTTGTCTTCGCGCACGGTGTGTGGTTGACAGAGGTGGAATGGGAAATCTTGGCCCGTAAGGGCGCAAACGTCGCGCACTGCCCTTCGTCCAACATGAAACTATCTTCAGGGATGGCAAAGGTACCGGAGATGATGCACGCCGGTGTGAACGTTGGGATCGGATGCGATGGCGGCCCCAGTAACAATAGCTATGATATGATTCGAGAAATGAAAACCGCATCGCTTCTACAAAAGGTGAGAACAATGGACCCCCTCGCCCTAAGCGCTGAAACTGTGCTCGAAATGGCCATTCTCAATGGAGCCAAAGCCCTCGGCCTACAAGACCAGATCGGCTCCATCGAACCCGGCAAGAAAGCGGACTTAGTCATCGTGAACATGCAGAAGCCCCACCTGACACCAACCTTCAACCCAGTCTCCCACCTCGTCTACGCGGCCGAGGGATCGGACGTTGAAACCACAATAATCGATGGGAAAATCATCATGGAAAATAGAATTGTCAAAACGCTCAACGAGGAGAAGATCATCCGTGATGCAAATGAACACGCATCTAAGCTTCTCGAGCGGGCGGAGATCGACATCACGTCAAAATGGACTGCAGAATGAACGATCAAGAGACTGTAAGGCATCTCAACACGACATCTTCGCACGGCTTAACAAGATGAGAGCGGAAAATGAGTCGTAGAAAATGCGTCAGAAACCTTATAGGACTATAGCAATAGTTCTATAGCAAATGACAACCACGGTTCAGGTACGTGATGAGACTCGTCGCCTCCTCGAGAGACTCAAAAAGCAGATGGGGCTCCCGAGCTACGACGAAGTTATCAAAAGACTGGCTAGGTCAAAAGCAGGCGTTCCCGACTCTCTCTTTGGTGCTTGCCGGGGCTCCCATCGATTTATGAGGGAAAAAGAGGACGAACACAGCTTCTAACTTTGTGATTGACACTTACGCTTGGGTAGAGTATCTACTCGGATCCAAGCAGGGCTCCAAAGTTAGACTGTACATTGAAGATGGCCGTGGTCTCACTCCTTCAATCGTGTTTAGCGAACTGCGCAGATGGTACCTCAAAGAAATCGAGGCGGGGCGTAAGTCTCAGAGAGATATGCAAGAGCACTTCACTTACGTTGAGTCCGTAACTGAGATTGTGCCACTCAACGCTACGCTTGCCCTTCAAGCAGGCGAGACCGACTTCATCATGAAGAAGAGAATCAAGGACTGGCCGCTAGCTGATTCAATCATCTATGCAACTGCCAAGTCGCGCGCGGCCAAGGTAGTGACTGGAGATCCACATTTCAAATCGATCGAAGACGTGATCTTCATAGGTTAGCTTAAGATGACGCCGGGGGTGACATTTGAACCCCAAGCTTCCGTGATTGGCCTAGTTCAGGTCCGGCTTCATGATAGGCGGACTCAAGAGGAAAACGATACTGAGCTCTGCGTCTTTGTTTATATGTGAGTGATGCAGAATTAATTTCCGTAACGGAAATAAATGCGGTGAAAAATGGATGCTGCAGGTCGAACTTGCTTCAAGGATTCTTTCGTATTGCAATGAGACTGACTTGTCCGTGTCGGACCTTACACGAAAGGTAGGCGGGAACTATGAGAACACGTTGGCTCAACTGAAGGAGCTTAAGGTCCGGAGTCTTTTGGTGTCAGAAATCTCAAGAGACAAAAGCGTAGGCCGACCGAGACATTTGATACGGGCAACACCTATCGGCAAACGATTCCTAAATGAATACAGGCGTCTGAATGACTTGACTCTACGCAGCAACGACAATGACCTCAGGAAGGCGTTGAATCAAGCAGAACTTGCACGAAGACTAATTGAGCACGGTATCTCCCCGTATGCACGATTCCAAGAGATAAACGAACTTGCCCGGAACATCGCGAGCACTGCAAAAGTTAAGCGGCATACTCGATAAGTTAAACATAGAACATATGCTGATAGGCGGATTCGCCCTCCCAGCATACGGTCAGATCCGAGCAACGCAAGACATCGATATGGCGATAGCAGCAAGTTATGCGAAGAGTGTCGAACTTGAGCGGCATCTAGAGAAGCTGGGCTATCAAGTTTCACCAAAACCTAACCCCAACGCCCCCGTATTCTTAGTAACTGATCTGAAACTGATGCTTGAAGTCGAAATGTGGACGAAACCTGATGGAGTTGTCTTTGATACAGAACTTATGCACAGACGGGTGAGAGTAAATCCCTACAATGACGATTTCGAAATGTTCGTCATCGGACCTGAGGACTTTATAGTGAACAAACTCGCAAGACGCGACAGAGGAGTACAAGACGAATTAGATGTCGTGTCTGTTCTCGAGCTACAAAAAGGCAAACTCGATTACTCTTACCTCAGAAAGAGAGCAAAGCAAGCGAACGTCAACGAACTTCTCGAGACGCTGATGCAAAAATCAGGCACGAAAATCGATTAGTTATCACAACAGGCCGACTCTGCCGTTAAATTGCGTGATCAGTTCGTCAATCTTAGGCGTCAATCCCCGTATATCTGCCCAATAGCGTTCGTAATCGTACCATTGACGATTCAATTCGTCGAGGTCAATCATTTGTTGTTCAATCCACGTGAAGTACTTCAGGTTATGCACCCTCTTTCGGTCGTTGTGGTTGAGTTCCATCATTGAGTCGGTTTTCAAAGCCATTAGGTGCTGACTATAATCACGAATTGCGTGTTGCTCGCGGTATTCGCCTTGTTGTTTGCGTGCCTCTTGCAACCTGGACTGATACAGGTAGGCTGAATCGGTGAATACAGTGAGGAGCAGGTCGTTGTTGGTTAGCTCGTAGTATTTTGCGAATTTGATGGCCATGAGGACGTTGGCTATGCTCGAAATGCCCAGCAAGTCAAGTTGGGAGACGAGTTCTCCTGGCACACCAATCTCCTTCACCAGGTAGTCACGCCCTGCCGGTTCGTTGAACAACCTCAACAAATTCATCGGGTCATTGTCATCGATTGCAATGACTAGGTCGGTGTTTCTTACGTTGTGGATCAAGGGGACATGTTTGTCGCCGATCCCCTCAATTCTATGCGCCCCATAACCGTTCAGCAATAGCGTTGGGCATTGAAGTGCTTCTCCTGCCGCAATTTTCGAAGTTGGGTAAACCTGTTTGAGGTAATCCCCGGACGCGATCGTGCCCGCGGATCCCGTGGTGAAACAGACTCCACGAAAGTGACTCCCTTTCGCTTCTTTCTTGATCACTTCCTCAAATGCGTGCCCGGTGACGTCGTAGTGGAATAGGTAGTTTCCGGGTTCGGAGAATTGATTGAACACGAAGATGTCCTTCCGAGTGCGCTTTAGCTCCCAAACTTTGTCGTAAATCTCCTTCACGTTGCTCTCGCTTCCTGGTGTGGCGATGATCTCGCCCGCGACCGTTTTGAGCCATTGGAAACGTTCCTGAGACATTTGCTCAGGAAGGATGGCGATGCTCTCACAGCCTAGAAGAGTTGCATCATAAGCTCCTCCCCTACAGAAGTTTCCGGTGCTAGGCCAGACGGCCTTGTGCACGGTCGGGTCGAATTGCCCGGTAACGAGTGGAGGGACTAGGCAACCGAAGGATGCTCCAACTTTGTGCGACCCCGTCGGGAACCATTTTCCCACCAATGCGATTATGCGTGCCTCAACCCCGGTCAACTCAGGTGGTAATTCTATGTAGTTGGGAGTGGATCGAAAGAGTCCTCCCTTAGTTACGGGTTCATTCTTCCATGTGATTCTGAACAGGTTCTGGGGCGCTATATCCCAAAGCCCGATGGTCTTGAGCTGGTCCTTGATCTTGTCGGGCGCCGTACTCGGGTTCTTTAGCTGAGAGAAAGTAGGGATAATGATATTCTTATCACGACATCTCTTCGCCGTTCTCTCGAGACCGGCTTCATTCACTGTTAAGTTTATCAGCGCTCTGTCCCTCCGCGTTCAAAAACCGATTTGGTTTCCCTGGTTGAGCGGACAAAACAATCTGGAAGCCCGGTCAACTGGACAATCATCACCGTTGTTGCAGCCCGACTAATATCCCACGACTTATGCTTTCTGATCGTCTGCGTAGCCGTAGAGCTAGCGATAAGCGACACTTGCGTTTCAACAATCGTGATGAAGACGGGTCAGGGTTCTTTTGGGGTGCCGCCGCCGAAAAAGAGAATCACAAAGGGAAAATGACGAAATTGACGAAAGAGCCCGCGGAGCGGCGTGGAGTTTGAAAACGAGATGTTTAGAGGGTCGGTCGAGAGGCTTCTGGGCTCGCCTACTGCTACTTCGAGACCGCCTTCAGTTCTTCTTCGAATATCTGGATGCCAGTTTCAGCTTGGTCTGTGGTCGTGATCAACGGTGGTGCAAGGCGAATACTGGATGGTCCTGCTCCCAAAATTAGAAGCCCTTTCTTGAATGTCCTGAGGATGAGGTCGTCTCTTTCCTTGGTTGCGTATTCCTTCGTCTCTCTGTCCTTTACGAGTTCAATGCCTACCATCATGCCCTTCCCCCTTACGTCCCCAACTAGGTTGCATTCGCCCATGATCTCGTTGAATCTCTTGAGCATGTAGTCTCCGACTTTCGCAGCGTTCTCGATCAGGTGTTCTTCTGTCAGGACATCCAATACGGCGAGGGCGGCAGCAACGACAATGGGGTTTCCGCCCAAAGTGTTTTCGTGGGCCGAAGGGTCCCAATCCATTAGATCGGCCTTTGAGATACACGCACTCATGGGGAGTCCGCCTGCCATGGCTTTGGACATCAATATGATATCCGGTATGACATTCCAGTGTTCACAAGCAATCATTTTGCCGGTCCTACCAAATCCAGTCTGGACTTCGTCGTCGATCATGATTATGCCGTTCTTGTCGCAGATTTTCCTCAATCCTGGGAGGAATTCCTTTGGCGGGACGATGTAGCCCCCCGCGCCTTGGATTGGTTCTACAATGAGCCCCGCAACCTCGTCTGGGGAAATGAGTTTCTTGAGTACTACGTCCTCGATGTAGCCTAGGCACCACATGCCGCAATCCGGGTAACTCTGCTTGTACAAGCACCGATAGCAGTACGCGTAGGGAACGTGCATTGCACCAGGCATCATTGGAAAGAAGAATCTTCTCGCAGCAGCGCTCGTGCTTGTTACAGATAGAGCCCCCATCGTTCGTCCGTGAAAGCCCCCAATGAAACAGATCAGGTACGGCTTCTTGGAGTGCCATTTTGCGATCTTAATCGCGCACTCCACCGCTTCAGCTCCGCTGTTTCCGAAGAAAACCCGCTTTGCGAAGTTGCCTGGCATCCTTGCGAGCAGTTTTTCGGCGTATTCGACTTGGGGGACAGTAAAGTAGTCACAGCTATTGATATGATCGCAAGTATCTGCCTGTCTCTTGATGGCTTCAACAACTTTCTTGTTGGAATGGCCAACATTGGAGACCGCAATTCCAGATCCGAAATCTAAGTAGACGTTACCATCAATGTCTTCAACCCAGACCCCTTCAGACTTGACGCCGACGAGGGGTGCGGTGCGGGTTAGGGAAGGTGAAGTTATTTTTTCATCGCGCTTGATGATTTCTCTTGCCTTCGGTCCGGGAGGCTCGACGATTATCTTCGGTTTCGTGTGGGGGTCCATCTGGCTCTGCCGGCAGAGAGAGGTGAAGTCGTCGATTTATTAAGCCTAGACGCACAGTTCGAAACGAGAAAACATCTTTCGACGAAGATTCGACGTGCAGGCTTCGCCTGACGATGTCAACCCATTATGTTCTTTGCATCTATGCCTAGCTTGAGACATGTATCGACAATAATCTTCCAAGATTCTTCGTCTATGGGGATTCCCTCTTTCCTTCTCCTGTCCATCATCGTGTGCTCTCTTTCGCCGGGAAGAAGCACTTCCTGAAAGCCGGGTCTCGTTGGTGATGATTTGATCTCTTCGATTAGTCGGTCGACTTCGTCTTTAAAGTCTTTGACGGGTACGAAAGCTTCCACGTTGATGGCTGTCATCAGCGCTCCTTGTCCCTTTGCCCTTGATCCGGTTCCCGACAAATTCAATGCCCCTCCTAGCACGTCTATCGCCACGTTGATTCCGTAGCCCTTGTACGTGCCGAATGGCAGCAGCGCGTATGGTGATGAAGGTTTCTCTAATGTTGCATCGATATTTCCCATATTCAGCTCACCTGGTTTCAGCGCGTTTCCTTGTCTGTCGATCAGGTAGTCTTGAGGAATTGTTTTTCCTTCCAAGAGGAGTGACTTCAGGTGTCCCACAGCAACTATGGTAGTGGCGAAATCCGAAACTATTGGGTACCGTTTTCCAGCGGGGATCGCGATGCTCATCGGATTGGTACCGGTCACCGGCTTGGTACCGCCCCAAGGCGCACAAACTGGGCCTTCACGAGCCAACGCTATTCCGATCATCCCATTTTCCTGCGCCATCATCGAATAATAGAAAAGATTGGTGATCCATTCGCCGTTGACTATGCTACAGGAGGCAGTACCCATCTTTCTCGCCTTCTCTATTGCGATTTCCATAGCCTTCTTAGCTGAAACGGGACCCCACGCACCGCCGGCGTCAAGCAACGCAGTTGCCGGCATCTCTTTCAGAACTTTCATCTCCGCTTTGCGTCTCTTCTCCGTGAAGCGAGGCAGAACCCGGACGCCATGAGAATCAATTCCTCTAAGGCTGCCTGAAACTAGGACATCTGTGATTGTTCGCGCGTCTTCGGAAGAAACTCCCGAAGACTCCACCATTTGAACTCCGAGGTTTCTCCATTTGCTCTCAGCATAGGTTCGCATGAATCCCACCCATAGATACCGGTTCGTCATGTTTGGTAGTGCGATTCTCGTTCTTATTCGGTGTTCAGAATTCTAACGCAGGAATTGGATAGTAATCCTATTAGGCTTAAACCAGTCTTGAAAATCGCGAGACTGAAGCTTAATGGTTCAGGTAACAGACCGCTCGGATGATGTGAGTGTAACTAAGCAGTATACGTACGGAACGTGGCGTGCGCAAAAAGGTTGGACGCCTCGGGAGATTGTTAGTGCAGAAGGGTGCTACTTCACTGATGCATCGGGTAAACGATTCTTGGATTTCGCATCACAGTTGATGTGCAGCAATCTAGGCCATGGGAACAAGGCTGTGATCGAGGCAATATGTGAGCAGGCCAAGAAACTGCCCTACGTCGCCCCAGGTTTCACGACTGAGGCGCGAGCACGATTGACATCAGCTCTGAAGGAGGTTATGCCAACTGGGCTTGAGAAGTTCTTCTACGCGACTTCTGGGACGGAGGCAAATGAGGCTGCTTTCAAGATTGCGAGGCTATTCACAGGGAAGTACAAAATAATCTCGC
>JBEKPE010000005.1:0-40233 GCA_049521055.1 Bathyarchaeia archaeon | reverse complement strand
AAATAAGCCTGAGAATTCTGATCTCAACTCCAGAATCTGTTCGAGGAAAGCCGTTAGGAAGCTTGTTCAGAGCATCCGCAAGCTGCTCATACACATCGCTGGCCATTCTTTCGACCTTCCTCAGGTTCCTGTAGACTTTTTGCAGTCCATTGGCATGTTTTTAATGTCTGCATATATTGTATTTGCAATACGTGCCAAAGTGCTAAGTTAGTTATTGCAAAAGCTAAGCAGATTTCGGACAAGCTGGGCTAATGTGATGAAAGAGTGCCCAGATGATGAATCAGGAAAGAGACCAACAGAAACTTCGTAGATGGTGCATCAGGAGGAATGAAAAGCATTGAGTGCTTCTAAAGAGCCCGGACCGACGGTATTCGTTCGGGAAAGCACGGGCCTCATTAAGAACGTTTCCTTTTTCGACGCAATATTTCTCAACATGAGTACGCAGTCTGCCGGTACAGCTCTTGCTGTAATCACCTTGACGATGATACTCCTTCCTTCTGTAGCAGGCGTAAACCTCGTCTATGCTTCGATAATCGCTTTTGTTATTGTGATACCTCAGCTCATCGTTTACACGATGCTCTCTAGGCGTATGCCACGGACGGGCGGAGATTATATTTGGACCTCGAGGATACTTGGAGGTTTCGCCGGCAGCACTCTTGCCTTTATGGGGTACACCACTCAAAGCATGGCTTTTGAGGCACTCATCTGCTTATCGACGATTCTCGCTATAGGGTCGGTTGGGGTCGCTCTAGGGAATGCGAGTTTCATGGGGCTCGCTTTGCCCGGAAACATGGGAGGCGATCCAACATCTCAATTCGCGGTCGGCGCACTTATCATAATCATCCTTATCGCCATAAACGTGGTTAAGCCAAAGTATGGTTACAAGATTGTCTCCGCATGCATGTTAATTGGGGTACTCAGCTTAATCGTAGCGAACAGTGTGCTTCTTGCCGGCGGCACGATAGGAGTTGAAAATTACATTAATTCACTGGGTATTCACGGTGTGACCTACCAGTCGGTAGCCTCATCCTATTCAGGCTCAACCTTCGATTTTGGTGCCACTATGTCAGTCATACCGTATTTCGCAATGCTTGTATATCCGTGGTTTGGAGCACCGGCCGTTGGATCTGAACTTAAGACCAGAAAAGCAATGAATTGGAACGTCCCCTTATCTGCCATAATTTCCTTGATTCTTGTCACGAGCTCCTTCGCTAACCTGTATTACGTAGGAGGGTTCGAGTTCATCACTGCTGCATCTAGCAACCCCACCCTCGTATTTAACTACGGGTTTAACTTTTGGACTCTTGCGATGGGGGTTGCCAACAACTTCGGCATATCCCTATTCATAGGTTTGGGATGGGTCCTGTGGAATGTTGCGGTACTCGCCTTTGGTGTGATAGTGATCGCGAGATACATATTCGCGCAAGCCTTCGATCGCTTCCTGCCTGCAGCGTTCGCTTACGTTAGCCCGAAGTACGGATCTCCGATAATGGCTCAACTAACAACGCTTGTTGTCACATTGGCGCTGGTCGCAGGAGTATCATTCTACTACGGCACATTGACATCGCTCTTCGGAACTACCGTGGCGCCGATGGTTTACTTCATGTTCGTCGGGATAAGCGCGGTGATCTACGCTTTCAGAAACGAGACTGGAAGCACAAAGGCAATTCTCACCATTGCCGGCATACTGAGCGCGTTTGTATTCCTTTACCTGGCCTATGAGTTTCTTGCTAACCCAGGCATCTGGGGAGGAAATTCTCTTGCTTATGGATTCGTGGTAACGTCAGCTGTTGCCGGTGCCGCGATCTACTTAACCTCGAAGTATTACCATTCGAAACACGGACTAGACATCACTCTGGCCTACAAACAAATTCCACCTGAGTAGAGGAAACTCCAATTCGTATGCCTTACCAATCTACGACGTTCCGAACGTGACGCCTAGCTCCTTCAACCACTTTCGGTATGCGATAGCGATCTTGTCAAATCGCAGATGAAGCTCCGCCTGAAGGTCGAGAGGCAGGAGCTCGGGACGTTGCGATTCTACGATCGGGAAGTCCTGACGCACTATGCGAGAGTGAAAGTCGCGGATCGTCTCGTCAGTTAACTCGTCCGCATAGTTCATTGCCGCCGAGAACCAGAGTTTACACGCTTTTTCGTCGACAGGGGTCACCGAAGCCCACAGGATAACGGTGTGTCCGCCGGGCTCAACCGTTTTCTTCGTGAGCACCAAGTGGAAGGGGCCGGAAAGTTGGAAGCTGTAGCTAGTCATCCTCCCCTTCCCAGTCCCATCTGGGTCGGGCTGCCAGAAACGAACGTTTGGCGCGCAAATTCCCCCCCCGGATTAGTAATCACATCGTAGTCCTCAACCTCAGGATGCTTCGGATCTCCAAGTATCCCCATATGCACGTAGGGGAAGTGAGCGATGTCTAACGCGTTCTCGATAAAGCGTGGAGCGCTAGCGTGAATATCAAAGCTGCCGAGGTATACCTTACGATATTCATGGTTATCCCATTCCGGAAAGTCGCGCCCATTCTTGAGCGAGACCCAGATCATGCCGTAGCGTTCCTTAGCCCAATGCGTCTTCACATAGGCCTTCGGAGGAGGTTTCATGTTGGGGTGGGCAGGTATCCGAGTACAACGGTCTTGTCCATCGTACGTGAAGCCGTGATAGGCGCATGTGAGAAGATCGCCTTCAACCCATCCTAACGATAAACGTGCTCCTCTATGAATACAAAGATCTTGGAACGCTCTAGGCTCGCCTTCGCTACGCCAACGCACAATATCCTCTCCCAATATCCGGGCAGGAAGTGTCTTTCCTTTTGGAAGATCTTCCGAACGAGCTACGACAAACCAGTCATTGGAACGTTCTCAGTTATCACGTTGCAGGGCGGCGTGTAGGATTCTATTTAAGTTTATCGCGGGCTCACAACGAGTGTTCTAATACCCACATCTGTCTCTTAAGAGTACGTCAGCCAGATAGGGGTAACCGATTCCTTGGCGTGGACACTCATAGCTCCCATAACGTATGAGCTCTTGATATGTGGGAAACATCCATGCTTCGCAGACGTACGCCTTATGAAACGCCTCAACCCACCAATCGTAGAAAGCATCCGCACGCTTGCCACGATATGTTCAATCCCATTTCCACTGCTGAACTCCGTTAACTTCGACATGCCTCCTCTGGTCGGATAGAACTGTGTTCCTCGATCTGTCAGTATCTGCCTAGGCTTACCGTATCGCTTCCCCGACTCCTCCAACAGAGCCTAATCGTATGCAAGCGTCGGGTCATGATGAACCCTTGACCCTGGTACGAAGCGTGAATGGTCGTCTAAGAAACTGATCATCCATTCATCACGTTCCGTGAGCTTGAAATCCGCCTGCCAAGGGTTCCTGCTATGCGTCCGCACGAATCGACCCTTACCCAAAACCCTTCTCGACGATAGGATCGGATTGTTCGATCCAGCTTTGACGAGAATGCGATGGATTGTTCTACGGCTGAGAGGCGTAATCTTGGATCGTATAGTTCCGTAGCGACCCTTCGATCTTGTTCGGTCCTCGACGTTTGTTCCGTCTCAGTTCTAGGATGAGCTCCGCGGTTTCCTGATACATCTTGTAATATCCGTGCGGTCTTCTGGATTTGGTTCATAGCCCCCTCATCCTTCTTTCCTGTAGACAGCCACCAACGATAGACTGTTCTCTCGTCGAATTTGTAAAGTTGCCGTGAGGTCTCCACTTTTCCAGTGTTCGAGTTTTCCGCGAATGATCTATCTTCTTTGGCGTAGAGTTCGATCCACGCTTGCCAGCCGACCCGGCCCAGTGGTTCTGTTTTCTTTTTATGATTAACACACGTGGGTGGCTAACTCACGGGCTCGCAACGAGAAGCGTGCATGTAACGTTGCCGTTTTGTTTGGAGTCTCTTGGCATCAGCGCATACAAATCGTTTCATTTGAAATTCTGCATATTCGTTTCTCGAACATTCCGCGCTGACCGAAAAGTAATTTTAACGCTTCAAGGGAGTTCTTGTTATGTCTTCGAGTATCTTGATTCGAGGAGCAGACTACGTAGTTACTGTGAATGGAAGACGTGAGATAATTCAGGATGCCGCGGTTTACATCGAACATGACCGCATAGTTGCGGTTGGCCGTAGTTCAGAAGTGTGTAGAGCATATCCGAAAGCCGATGAAACTATAGACGCGAAGGGAAAGGCGATTTACCCCGGTTTCATTAACACCCATACGCATCTCTTCGAAATTCTCCTGAAGGGATTATCGCATGACTGCGTTCTCATCGACTGGCTGAAGGATTCAATTCTTCCCAGTATGCAGAAGCTTGCGGCCCGACACATGTACCCAGCCGCCACGTTGGGAATAATTGAAGCGATAAAATCTGGTACCACAACGATACTCGACTTCAATATCCCTATAGTGGAACTCTCGGAAGCGGTTCTCGAAGCGTTTTACGACTCGGGAATAAGAGGCGTAGAAGCACATGGGATAATCGACACAGGAGAGGATATCGGATTACCCTCAGAAATAATTCGTCCATCGGAGTTAACCTTGAAACAGATCCGTGGGCTTCATGAAAGATTTGTAACGAAACTTGATTCTAGGTTACGTGTCTGGTTGGCACCCGTTGCCATTTGGGGTGTCACTAAAGAAGCGTTGACCGGCTCTCGGGCACTCGCAGACGAGCTGAAGACCGGCATAACCATGCATATAGCCGAAACGCCGTTCGAGGCAGAACACTGCAAAGCGACGTTCGGCTCCAAAGAGCTGGATCTGTATGACTCTCTTGGTTTCCTAGGGTCGGACCTACTTGGTGTGCATTGTGTCTACTTAGACGATCACGACTTGAAGTTGGTTAAGAGTAGAGGTGTAAAGATTTCACACAACGCAATCAGCAACATGTACTTATCATCGGGAGTAGCCCCTGTTCCGCGAATGCTCGAAATGGGAATTACTGTAGGTTTAGGGACGGACGGCGCTGCAAGCAACAACAATCAGGACATGCTTCAATTACTCAAAGTGAGTGCGCTCTTACCCAAGGTAGTTCACGCAGGCGACCCAACAATCATTACTGCGGAGAAAGTACTGGAGATGGCTACCATTGACGGAGCGAGGGCAATCGGCGCAGAGAATGAGATCGGCTCCATCGAGAAAGGGAAGAAAGCCGATATTACAATTGTCGATTTGAATGGAGTATTCGTTGCTCCGGCGCATGATCCTGTTTCTGCACTTGTGTATAGTGCTACGAGCGAAAATATCACTGATACTATCGTAGACGGGAAAATCCTCATGAGGGACAGGAAGTTAACCGCGCTCGATGAGGGGAAAGCGATCAGAGCAGCAAATGCAGCCTCTGAGGATCTCCTTAAAGAGGCGGGACTTTCTCAACTTAGCTGCAGATTGGCGCTCAAAGACTCTTTGGGTAACAAACGGTGATCAATCTAATAACAAGCAGACCACTATTGATTTCATCCTAAGTAACCCAGTTAGTTCAGGATCAGTCGGCGTCGATATTACACAAATCGTCAATCAAATGATTACGACCTTAACCACGAATAGTCAGTTTAGCCAGTACTGGAATGCTGCGAGCCTTAGCAATTATTGGTTTGACGAAATTAGCCTCGGATCGGAGTTTAAGGTTGGTCCAGAAAATACAGCAGTCTATAATTGGGACTTGAACGATTATTGTTACTTCATCGGTTCCCCATCATTAAACGAAGGTAGTTCAAATTATCCGTGTACAGCAAGTACTCAAAGCACGATTGACACAACCCGTTCGACGCCTATTGATCCCTACACTGTCACATTGAGCTCATCTGCTCCTGCGTCAGCTCAAGTCGCCTTGACAGTCCCTCCGGACCCGCCATTAGTTACTAGTACTATGAGGATTGGACTTCAGGATTCCGAGCTCTCTGTCCCTCAAGAATTATGCGGGCTTCTACCCATTAGGAAATCTCGTAACACCGGAAAATCAACTAATCAAAATCCGAGACATTCGGGCAAGAAGCGTTCAAAAATCGGGAAAAGCAAGGCTTTAATTTGGAGCCTCGGGCGGGGTTTGAACCCGCGACCTGCCGCTTTCTTGCGTGAGCTACGAGGCGGCCGCTTCCCAGTTACCGTACAGGTAATCTACCAGGCTGAGCCACCGAGGCGCCGCCCTTACGCTCAGTCAGGCCTGTCTTAAATTGTATTTCCGACTTGATCTTGAGATCAGATTACGAATTGTTCTTTCTCGACGGCTCGGTCAACAAGTCCCAATTTCACAGTTGAGATCCGGCGATTTCCGAACAATGTGGCTTCCTCTTTGTCGTCGAAGAGGGCGGCTGCGATTCGTCCGACGGAGTCGGCTTTCATGATTCCACTCCCACTCAAACCAGCGGTGATTATGCAGTTTCCTACCTTGGCTACGATGGGGGTTGAGTCTAGAGAGTTGACATCGTAGAAGCCAGCCCACATATTCACCGGACGAAGGTTGGTGAAGCAGGGAAAATATTCGTTGAGAACCGGGTATATGTTCTGAGTGTAAAACGATCCATCTGCGACGGGTTCTTCCTCGAACCTGAACGGTTGCCCTAGTCCCACGGCCGCTGCGATCCACAGACTGCTCTCCTTTGGCGCGGGGCGTAAGTAGACCTGTCCCTTAGGTAAGATTGTGAACGGGATTATGTTCTGTTCATTGAAACCCTTCGTCTTCAGCAACCGCTCAAGCGGTGGTGCGCGCAATTGGAAGAGCTGGTTCTTGCGGGGCTTAATCATGGAATCTA
This sequence comes from Bathyarchaeia archaeon, assembly GCA_049521055.1. Classification (GTDB taxonomy): domain Archaea; phylum Thermoproteota; class Bathyarchaeia; order 40CM-2-53-6; family 40CM-2-53-6; genus FEN-987. The sequence continues at coordinate 33,464 of JBEKPE010000005.1, read as the reverse complement.
TACCGACTGGGTCGAGCAGGAGTGGGTTCCTTGTTCCCGCGGAAAGCACGATCGTGTCTGCGGAGATTGGGCCACGGTTCGTGTCGACTTCCTTGAAGACTTTATCCTGCCAGACGAAGGGCTCTCCGGGTAGGCCTAAACTCTTCTTCGCCCCCAACCGTATTCGTTTTGCTTCGGTGCCGAACTGGAATTCTGTGCCTAGCTTCATGAGTTCGTTTTCGTAGAACTTAACGATCAGTTCGGGGGCTACGATGCCGCAATCGATGCCGAAGAGTCCCTTCTCCACGTTCTCTAAACCCATGAGCCTACTCTGTTGGGAGGAAGGTTGCAACACAAGGTCCGGGATCAGATCACCTAGTTCATTCGTTTCGACGGTTCGAAGGCGCGTCCCTTGCTTCCGCATTTCAGCCTCGACCGCTTCATACTCTCGAACTTGGCTCTTACTCAGGAGCCAAAGGTACCCGACCAAGTCTAGGTTTAGGTTGAAACCGATTTCCGATTGCACGTGCTTGTAGAACTCTATCGAGCTTCGGGCAAGTGTTCGGTTCACGGTTGAGGTGAATGTATCGCGAAGTGCGGCGTTGCTCTTCGCCGTGTCTCCTTGCCCCGCTGCAGGGGCGCGGTCGATGATTAGAACTGAGAGCTCTGGATGAGCCTCTTTGATGTGATAAGCTGAGGATAAACCAATGATTCCCGCTCCAATAACAACGACATCATAGCGCTTATTCGCCATAACTTCACCCCAACCACACGAGAGTGCACAGAGTGCGGGCACTTTCAGCTATTTGCGGCTTTGCCCAACCTAGTTTAGATTGCAAGGCTATAGCGACTCTTTTCCAGGATTCATTATTCCATGCGGGTCTACGGCTCTTTTCAGTTGCCGCATAACCTCCAACCCTACCCCATGTTCACGCTCCATCAAATGGGCGAGCTTCATACCAACCCCATGACAGAATTCCATTGCGCCGCCCAAATCTTGAGCGTGACGGATGATGAGGTTTGATGTGCGCCACAGCTTCCTTGAAGCCATCTTCGGGTTTGAAGCCCGTGAAGAGAGAACTAGAGAGAGGAGTTCTGGGCCCTGCCACAACCCCACCTCAAGAACATTCACCCCTCCCTCCCTACTCAGCCTCAGTAGTGCGGTGCGAAATGCTATGATCCTTGAGGCTGGCAATGAGACGTGTATGTAATCATACTTCGTTCGAGGTTCCTCTTCTGAGGCCGCGTTGGAAATTCTACGGCTATACATTAGCGCAATGTCGTGACGATGCTCCCAGAACTCGCGGGCCTCCGCAGCGTCAAGCTTACTTCCACGGCATTCCGATATTGCTCGTTCGGCTTGCTCGGCTTGAGCCGAGACCTCCTTCTCAAGTCCGTCAAACGCCAGGTTGAGCTGGCTCTCTTCCTTCGAACCGGGTTCTTCCCCGTAATCGATCATGCTGGGTCTAACATCGTTTCGGCGCATGAGGCTAATGGCTCGGTGGGCCTTTTCGAAATCAGAGAATCCGTAACTCACCAACTTCCTCGCCTCCGGTTTAGGAAATGCACGCACGACTGCACGTGTAACTATCCCAAAGAGCCCTTCTGTACCAATGAACAGCCGTCTCAAATCGAAACCGGTCGATGAGAATTGGGCGGGACGTGTTCTGAGTAACTGCCCGTTGGGGAGCACAGCTTCAATGCCTAACAACTGTGTCCCGATGCTTCCGTATTTCGCGCCGATGTATCCGAGGCTGTTCGTTGAGATTGCCCCGCCGATCGTGGCGATCGGCCTCGTCCATGGGTCATGCGCAAACAAAAGTTGCTCTTGATCAAGCTTGGCATAAGCTTCCTCCAAAACAACGCCCGCCTCCGTCCGAAGCATCATGTCCTCGCCCGAGATCTCCTCGATCCGATTCATTCTACTAGTGTCAACCATGATTCCTCCGTGGGCGGCTATGGCGGCACCCATCAACCCCGTCCCACCGCCGTAAGTTACAACTGGGGTGTGATATCGTCGTGCAACTCGAACCAGGCCCGACACTTCCGCATCGTTCTCAGGCCTTACCAGGATTGTCGGGATGTAGCCGCCCTTCCTGAGCTTGGGGTATGGTCGGTAAGGTCTCAATGCATCAAATCGATACTTGACGGGGATCTTTCCATGAACTATTACTCGTTCAGGCGATAACACGTTTTCGAGACCCTTTCTGAGTTTCCTGTTTTCACTCAACGGAGTAAGCCTACTCAGTTTGGGTGTGGCGCGGATGTCACTAAAACTTGTTTTTGTCATCCCTGACCCTATAGCGAAAGGCATACTACTTCGGAAGCAGCGATGACTCTAGGTTCAATGTCATGAGAATGATATACGATAAGAAAACCGACCAACTGCAGCTAGTAATTCAAGACGACAAGGACGCCTCATCCAAGGTTGTGGATGAAGACGTAACGGTTTCATTCGCAAAGGATGGCAAGATTGTGAAGATTGGCATTAACAACGCGTTGGTTCGGATTTTCGATGGATTGGGGGTAAAGATGCCTTCGGAACGTCGAGCGGAGGCGGAGGAAGGGGAAGGTGAGTTGAAGGTCAATGTGGACCCTGACAAATGTCTAGGTTTCGGTAGCTGCGTAATAGTTTCCCCGGACGTCTTCCGACTCGACGAGCGACCAGGCAAGGGAGTATTTCAAAGCAGAGCCAAGCTGGATGTTCTGGATGAGGCCGGAGGTAAGGACTTTGACAACCTCGTCATGGCCGCGCAGTCCTGCCCCACCCAGGCGATTACTATTGTGGACAGGAAGACCGGAAAACGGATCTATCCGCCCGAATAAAGAATGAGGATCGACCAAACATTCAAACCTCCAATCCTTAAGCAGTCGAAAACTAAGCTAGAACCCAGTCGTTGACTTCAATCTTCACCGTTTCCCGTGAGGATCTTTACGATTATCGTAGATGCCCGAAGATCGTGGCCATCAAGGCCTACAGGGCCGTCAGAATTAGCCGCGAGGCAAGGGAAATTCAAGAACGGAGGATATCGGAGCCCGCAACCATAGGAAAGATCGGTGAAGCCGCAGTCAAGCTGAGCCTTCAAGGAATCCCGAAACACGAAGTTTTGAAACAAATTACCCACTCAATCCCTGAGATTAGGGTTAACGAGTACCTTGCACAAATCGCCGCCCAATCGGTAGAGGGGATGGATGAGATTCGCAAGAGCCTCAAGGGCGCTTACGAATCAGTTACTATCGTTGGTAGAGGAGAGGGCCGACACCCCGACCTTGCTGGAACTGCGCGGCCAGATTTCATCGGCCTCACGGAACGAAACGGCACACCCATAATCGTTGAAGCGAAGGATTCCGCGAAGACAACTCCAGCCTACAAATTCCAAGCAATGTTCTACAACGGCATAGCCGAACAGTTCGGCGTCTACCTTCTTAGAGAGAGACTCGAAGGTGAGTCGCCAAAATTTTCTACTCGCCTCATAAAAGGTGCCGCCGAAACAATCCTCGTATACCCTAGGCTCGCCACGTTCTCGGTTGTGAAGGAGAAATACGTTCCAACCCAGTCCATTATCAAAGAGGTGTGGAAGGCAAAGGAACTTGGGTTCAACGGGCAAGTGCCAGAGACAGAGTGTCGGAAGAAATGCCCGCACAATCGGCTGAAGGTGGACCTGCCTGTGGGTAGTATGGAACCGCTCCCTCCCCTGCCCTTGATCTTCTCAGAGGGGAATTTAGAGAAAGGACTCGATCTGGACTTAGAATACCAAGCCGAATACGCTTGGGATCTATTGCCGGCAAGAATCAAGTTGGCTGTATTATTCTCGCGAGGAACAGGACTGGAAACCCTAACTGCGCTGAAGGATTGGTTGGTTAAGAATCTGGACATAACCGAGGAAGCGGCGGATATTGTCCTCGACCTTAAGAAACGAGAATCTTTTCTGGGTTCTAAACCAGACGCGGCCGAGCTGCTGAAGTTGATGGCGAACGAGCTTGAGCCTTGGGAAGCTTTACTGAAGGAAAGGATGGCTGCATCTGGGCCATCGATTCTGGCGCGCGCAACTGCGGTCTATTCTCTGCCCAAGGGGAGTAGGAGATTCGTTAGGGAGGCTTGGGGGCGATGGCGATGAGTTCGCTCAGTCGCCTTGTATTGATCCGATGCTTAGGTAATCAAGTTTCGTTGGCTTCGATTCGGGAGGCGGTCGCATTGCCAATCGTATCACGATCAGTCTATTTCTCGTTCCCGGCACGCTTCCTTTGAGTGCAACGTAATCTGAATTGACTATGCCGTACCTTAGGAATCCACCCTTCGGCGTGATTTCGCTACCGTTGTTGCCGACTTTCATTACAATTTTATTGTATTCAGTTCTCTGGTGGAAACCCATCTGCCCAGCACGTGGGACCGAGTACATGACGTAGTGCGGTGTCCACCCACCAATTGATCCAACTTGGCGGACGGTTTTTCGAGCCTTGTGAATCTTACGTCTAATCCCCCATCTCTTAACGGGGCCTTGAATACCCTTACCCTTCGTTATGCCAATCGCGTCAACGGCTTGCCCTTCCTTGATGAAGTCAGAGACTTTGATTTCTTGGCCGACCATTTTCTTTCCATACTCGAATCGATCCTTAATCGACCCTCCTCCGATTCTCACCTCCATCATTTGGGGTGCTTTGATTCCGTGCTTTGCGAGGCGCGGCTGAGTCGCCATGAGTAGGCGCAGGTCCTCAATCTTTTCCAAGCCGCCTTCAATCTTCTTCAACCCGTCTTCGGTTGAGAATTTCTCAGGAACGGAAATGACTCGTTCAAAGTCCTTGGGTAGCTTCTCCATCCAAGCCTCGCCAAAGGTCTGCAACCCTTTGTAATGTTTGGTGTAGGCCCTCAGCGCGCAAGCCAACATTGGTGGAGCCTCTAGGGTGGTTAGGGGGATGACGACTTCCTTTCCGAAAGTAAGCGATCCTTGACGGGTGTCAACGGCGAGAGCGTAGGTCATGCCCGCCTTGAATCCAGCAAACGCAAGCAACCTCGGCCCCTCCTCAACTTCGGGCCAATTCCTAATCCTGCCAACCCACCGTGAAGCACGCCCTCTAGGTAGGTAGGCTAAGGAGCCGCGTTTCGGACCATGAATTTTCCTATGGCCCATTCAAGACACCAATCTAAAGCGGTAACTTCGACCGCTTTCGGTACCAGCTCTAAAATACTTTGCGTGTGCCACGACTACTCAAGATGGCAAGACCATCAACTGGGGCCTTGTGACCATGCCCCGAACTTGGAAACGATTGCATCTAGCGAAGGCTACAAGTCGAAGGAAGGACGCACAAACGGAACTCTGTCTGGGGGTACCCACACATTGAGGCTGCTTTCTAGATGAAGTGAAGTATCAGACCCAGCAAGCCACCCAACAACACTAAGATACCTCCAATGCCTCCGCCGAGAAAACCAACGACGATCAGAACAATAGCCCACAGGGGTTCAAAGACACGTTTGGCTAGGATAATTGCCACTATTCCCAGAATCAGGGGGACGAAAGCGAAGCCAAATGTCATTCCTAGCAGCGGGACGCTGAAAGGCAGTGAAATGGCATGTCCGATAAGTGCCAGGAGAGTGAAGACTACCAATAGAATGCCGCCAATGAGGACGAGGTAATAGGCAACCCGATCCAACCCGTGTTGTTTAACCAAGTTTCTCAATCGAGGTTGTTATACGAGCTACTAGATAGCGTTATCTATGCTTCTTCTACGCGGCGATGTTGATCTGCACCTGGTGTACGCACAACTAATTCGTGTCGGTTATCGCGAGGTCTCTGCTGATCATTCGCTCGAAAGCGGTTCTGTGAGGAGCAACTTCATCCGGCAGAGCATCATAACGAAAACACTCCCAATCACGGATTGACTGATGCCTTTGTCCTAATCTAGCAACAAGATTCGCGGCTAACACTTCGAACGTTTCCCGACCCATGATAGTTCGCAGATCGTTTGGCCATCATAAGTCGATTTCCACAGTAACTTGCTGGTTTGCGCACTAACGGCTTTCCGTTGGCTAACTGTAACAAGGGGCTCAATTTCTTTTGTCAGATATTGACTGTTCTATCCCCTGTTTGAATGCGTTTAGAACACTCGGTATAACCTCAAAGTATAGACGATGTTCCTCGTCAGGATGCGGTTCTCCATCGTGCACTATGGACTTGGATTCTAATGTAAGACCGAGCCAACTTGAGAGTATCAAGCTAGCCGCCCAGCAAAGGTTCTCAAATGTCATCGCGGCTGGTTTTCCGTCGTTGTTAACCCTTTGATACTTTGAATTCAATTCGGTGCATAACCTCTCGGATAACTTTCTTAGCGTCTCGAAAGCCGTTGCAGCAGTATCTCCTTTTTCAGAGTTAAATTTCCGAGCTAAACCCGTTAAGTTGATGCCGGTTGGATTTCTCGCGTCGAGATAGAAGATGGTAGGTTTTTTGGATGATCCTTTATTGGTAATCATGCAAACGTGTGAGCTGATGCTGACTTTAAAGAACTTCGAAGGTGCGTGGGACTAGTGGTGCGTGACATTAGACCCTCCTAAAGAAACGAGGACTAGGGGAAATGCGACTAGTTCGTTCATCGTTTGTGTTCTAGTGCTTTGATTCGGCGTTCGAGTTCTTCGATGCGTTTCGTGAGACCATGGATAGCTTTGTGATGACCATAACTGTGATCCACAAGATCATTGAGCAGTTTCTTCAACTCTCGAGCGGTTTTCTCTTCCACCAAATCCCATCGACCACCAATGAATATCCGCGTTATTTATGGATAATTTGAACCAGGTAGTTTTGTGTGGGGTCTAGTGAGGCGCGGCCACACTTTTGGACGATTTGGTCTAGTTAGCCTACACCAGCGATGTCTATAGCGAGATAGTGACGAACAAGAGCAGTCCAATAATAGTTCCCCTCTTCACGAACGCGGGCATTAGTTCCTGCTCCTTTTGCTCATTCCGCAGCGCATTGATGATGGGCGCGACAAGGAATATGATGGATCGTGAAAAAAATACTGGCTCAAATGTGCATTAGTTGGTTTGAGATCGAGCTGCCATCAATAGTGCCTGTCATACGTTGGCTGTGTGTTCCAGAACAACCTCTTCGATCTCTTTGCCGCGCGCATTTGCAAAACCCTTCCCATGACCGGTAATTTTGAACCCGCATTTTTCCAGGACGCGGATGGAGGCAACATTATCTTTTGAAGCTCGTGCATAAATGGAGCTCACTTTCAGCTCGCGCAAGAACTTTGAAAGTGCTTTGGTGGCAATGCCTTTTCCCCAGTATTCTCTCCCAATCCAATAGGTTACCTCTCGTTTGCCAAACTCTTGGTCGATGAAGCTCGCGACCGAACCGACTACATGCCCATCGAAAAGTATGGTTCTCTTAACTATAGTCTCGTCACCCAGAATCCTTTTCCAGTGCGCGTCGAAGGCACCTCTATCCGCTGGGTTCTTGGCTGTGAAAGCGGCCATGTAGACCGCGGTCGGGTCTGACTCATATTCGAAAAAGATAGGTAGGTCAATTTCTTCGACATCTCTTAGCATGACGTCGTCTACCAACGCGCATCCTACCTCAGCATCAGAGTTGACAAGTATTGGAGAAACATAAGACTTAGAGGATTATTTTGATTACTAACCATTCTGATGATACTAGCCTACGCAGTAATCAAACGTAGAACCCGGATCCCGAAAAGCGGCTGACACTCAGCCTTCCGTTCCAACCGTCGTCATCTTAGTGTGGGGGAACTAATTGTGTGGGCACCTGAATTTGAGCCGTCACCTAATTGCCTTGAACTTCAATCGTCGCGAAGCCTCTATCAGCGTGCGTCAAGAGCGATTTCCAAGGACTTAGTTACGTGTGATTTCTAGTAGGCGTTTCTCCCAACCATTACTATTGAAGAAGGTTGTACCTTGGTCGAAGTCCGACATTCTGATGAAATCACTTTCGGCTTTACGGGGTGTGCTCAGGGAGAGTCTACAATCAGAAGGGTGTTCGAATAGATTCGGCGGCAAATCAGGTAAATCTACAATCGCAAACGCATGGTCGGTTCTCTCGTTAACTCTCAAGAAGAGAAGTTTGTATCGGTTTTTGAGCCATTTCTCAATAGCGACAGGATCAGACTTTACCATGAACGCCACTTACCTAAACTCTGGGGCAATTCTTTTTGTGTAAAGGGAAGATCTCTGAACTGTTCGTTTCGAAACCACACTTATCACACACAAATCGTTGTCCTTCCTTCTCAAACCTAGACATCATAGTCAAACAACGCAGCTCGCAAAGATAAACCTAACAATCAACGAGTTTAGGGAGAACACATATATATACATATGTATATGGATATTCCGCAATCAGAAGATTGGAACCATGGCAAGACTTGCGATGAAGGAATCGACGGATAGAATTCATTGTCAGCATGAGTATTCTGACGACAGCGCGTGGAAATGTGGGAAATGTGGCTACCAAATCCTACCTGAACTTATTGGAAAGATTGCTGAAACCGGTTCGGGGAGAATAATGTCCACAAATGTGTAACAAGAGCACGGCCAGAGTTGGGTAAGCTCTACATTGTACTCCCAGACGAGGTTGAGCGGCGACTACGAATTGAGATTGTGAAGAGACTCGGTGGCAAGAAAGGCGATCTAAGCGCTGCCATAGAAATGGCTGTCAAAGACTGGCTGGAAAAAGGATCCTGAAATGTATGATGAAAAATGCTTTGCGAACTCCATCTTTCGGAGTCCCTCTGATCGCGCAACAGGAAGATATCTGAATCTATCGAGGAGTTACCAGTTCACAGTCTGTGGCAATACTACCCTTAGCAGATGATTCAGGTCGGGCAGCTCAAGGTGTGAAACGAGAAATTCATCCCCATCTTGCGGTCGGCACACCGAGTTAGTAATTGGCGACCTCCTTTTTGTGTTTGATTGTTGTCAGACCGGCCTCGAAGAGGTCTTGGATGAATTGTCACAAACGCAAGAAATTCTTTACCTTTCTCGTGCAGATGTTGAGGCTCTCGATTTCCAGATGATTGACATCATCGCCGCCGTAGAGGAAGCCTTCAAAGAAAAGGGGACAGGTAAGGCGGAAATGCCTCCTAAACCAGGAATTCACCCTCTTCATGATGCTTTCATCCACGCGATGCCAGCATACCTTCCAGGTATGTCTGCTGCTGGAATCAAGTGGGTAAGTGGGTATCCAGAGAACTTCAGACAGGGGCTGTCTTACATCTCCGGGCTGATAATTTTGAACGATCCAAATACGGGTTTGCCGATTTCTGTTATGGATGCAACATGGATAACTGCAAAGCGCACCGGAGCAGCCACGGCTTTGGCCGCTAAGTACCTTGCGAGACCAGACTCAAAGATTCTTGGAATCATTGGTTGCGGTGTTCAGGGAAGGAGCAACTTGGAAGCGCTCCAAGCCGTAATGAAACTTGAAGAAGTTAGGGCCTACGATATTTCATCCGCAAACCTTCACCGATATGTTGACGAAATGACGACGGAATCCGGCATCCCCATCAAACCGGTTAAAAATCCTCGAGAAGCTGTTGAAGGCTCAGATATTATTGTGACCGCGGGACCCATCTTGAAGAACCCAAGTCCAACAATTGAAAAATCTTGGGCAAAGGTTGGAGTATTCGCTTGTCCAGTAGACTTCGATTCGTATTGGAAGCCTGAAGCCATGCTGACGATGGACAAATTCTACGCTGACGACATCCATCAGCTGGAATACTACAGATCGACAGGGTACTTCCAAAACATCCCCAGTGTCTACGCTGAATTGGGAGAAGTAGTAGCCGGTCGCAAAGTTGGAAGAGAAAGTGCTGACGAACGGATTATGTCGATGAACTTGGGTGTCGCAATCGAGGACATGGCGGTCGCCGTGAAAATCTACGAAGAGGCACGGAGAAGAGGAAGAGGGCGGAAGTTGCCCCTGTAGATATTGGCTGTCCTGCGAGAGGGTATCGAATCGTCCGTGCAGCTTTCTTAGAGCTCCTTGGTCATTCTGATTAGGTCAATGTAATTTCCGTCCCGGTAAATCCCCTTTGGAATTCGACCTACCTCCTTGAACCCCATCTTTTCATAGAGTGTGAGTGCGACCGTGTTCGTGGCGAAGGCATCGAGGATCAGAATTTTCAGCCCGGCTTTCTTGGAGAGTTCTTCAAGAGCCCGCAGGGTAGCAGCGCCAAGTCCTTTGCCGCGGTGGTTCTTGGATATGCCGATTCCCAAGTATCCCGTGTGACTTCTTTCCTCGGTAAGTTGGCTCACTTCGCCCGCCCCTACCACTTTTCCGTTGACTTCTGCAACCAGATGTATTGTGTGACCGTTCTCTATTTCCGCGAGCCTCTGTCCCAGCCATTCGGCCTCGCTTTCGCGGGTTACCTTTTCAGTCTTGGTGATCGGGGCGCGTTCCTCAACAAGGCCATTAATGTAGTCAATTAGACCGTCTAGGTCATTCCAGTTCGGGGCGCGAAGAGTTGCAGTCTCGCCATTTGCTAGTGAGATCTTGGAGTAATTTTGTCCGGGTTTGATGACGGGCTTAGTCATTACTGCCACCTAGTTCCTAAATTCATTAGCGCGCGGGTCATATCTACCGTTTTCCTACTCGTCTGTCACTCTGACAGGAAGTTGACCAGCCGAGACTTGTAGGAAATCTGGAATTAGCCATAAACGGTAAGAGTGGGGAGTGAACCGTCGATTCGCTTGAGAACTCTAAGGGCCTTGAGAGTTATCATTTTGCTCGGCTCAGTAACTTGTTCCAGTGAGAAAGGTGTAGGTGGACGGGTGTAATGTGGACCATCTGGGTGCACCGCATCCAAGTTCCATTTCCCATCGGGCCTCCTCTTTTGTTTCATCAGGTCAACCGCATAGCTGAGTCTTTTGTCGGAACCGTAGCCCAAGGCGGTGAGAAAGTCCAGTCCGACTAGTAAGTCGTAGTAGTAGTGTTCTGGAAAATGGAACCGATACCAGGGTTCGTAGTGTTGCCCTTGCTTGTGTAATTCCCGGTTCAGGTAGAATTCCGTGCCTTTCTCAACCGCACGCTTGATGCTTCGGGTCCACTTTGGTCTGGGATACGCGGCGAATGCGCTCATCCCTTCCCATGAATCAATTGTTCCATTAATGGGATTGATACTCCAGCAGTGCCATCCTCCGTTCTCCTTCTGTTCCCTAACCAACCACCGAAACGCGCTTCTGACATTGGGGTGATCCTCATAACCGAACTTAACGAGGGCGCGGGCCGTGTTTCCGACCAAGCATAATTCGCTCCTTTTAGAATTGTCAACTCCAAATCCTCCGTCAGATTTCGCGAATCTCTCAATCCATAACTCACAGGCAGTTTTGATGCGTGAGTCCTTTCGAGTCAAGCCTAGATCCGAGAGGGTGAGAAGCATCCAGTTAGTTGACAGGTACTTGGGTCGATAGAGGCTACGTTCAGCTACCCACCACCCAGCAGAGTCCTGCTTCCTCAGAATGTCCGCCGCCCATCCCACTTCGCCTATTCTAGCCGCAGTTGACCTGACGTCGGGGTCGTTCTGCGGCTTATCAAGCAACTCTGTAAGTGCGAGGTATCGAATGGATGGTTGATCCTCTTGAAGCAACCATTCAAGAACGCTGTCCATCGGGGCTCGTTCAGCGTATCGGTAATCTGTCTAATCAATTGTACCGGTTTCTAAAGCCGGTCTCTTTCGGGCGAAGGTCTGTTAGGATCTTTCGGTTTTCTGAACTTTGCGGAAATATTCCTTCAATGGGTCCCAGTAAGCTGAGACCCACCCTTCCCTATACCTAGATGTTTGTGATGCGGGAACTCGCGAATGTACCATCACGATCTGTGTACCTCCCTTTTTAGCTTGGAACTTTAAATCAAGTCTGGAATCGGGATATTTGGCGGGGAATTCGGTAGTCCTCCATTCCTGAACGATCCTCTTTCCACTTTTCAGCTCGACAATCTTTCCTGAGATATAGCCGTCCCAAGCAGTGAACTTCGCTCTCACACGAGCTTTGCCGGTAGCTTTCGAACCCGTGAAGTCACTGTGGATCTTTGCGTTCAAGAACGCACGATAGACTTGGGTAGGTTTGGCGTGCGGAATGAATTGTGATTGTTTGATTCTGCCAAACCTAAGGGCCGTTCATATCACTTCGAATGAGCGTGTGATGTGAAAAAAGAGGTTTGATTTGGTGTTGAGGGTCGGCGGAGTTGGCTAGGCGTTTTGCCAGAGTCCGACTACGTTGCCTTCTGTATCTTTGAAGTAGGCTGCGAAGCCCATGTCGCCAACGGGCATTTTCGGCCGGATGATCTTGCCGCCGTTCTTCTCGATGGTTGCGGCTGCTTGGTCCATGTTATCGACGTCGATGGTTATGACTGGTGACTTGACGGGGTCCTGACGTTGGAGCATGCCGCCATTAATTGCGCCCGCTTCCTTTGGAATTCCGTTCTGGTCAGACTCCACGGTCCTGGCGATCGTGTATTCCATTTCCGGGAAGTCATTCAAGGTCCATCCGAAGACTGTGCCGTAGAATTTCTTTGCCCGCGCTAGATCGTCGGCTGGTATTTCGAAATGAACTACTTTACCCATATTCATCAGATCCTACTCAATTTCTTGGGTAATTAAAACTTTGAAGGTAAACTGGCGAAGGTAACTTGAAAAGTACCGGCGGTGGTTGGTCAATTGTGACGCTGCATGTTGAGTCACATAGATTATGTGATGGTCATGGTCTCCGACATGTCCCGGTCAATCCAATTCTACCGGGATAAACTTGGTCTCAAACTGCGCTTCGAGTCGCCTGAATGGACGGAGTTCGAAACTGGAACGACCCTGCTCGCTCTTCACGGCGGAGGGAAGCCCGCTGGGGCCTCTCATGAACCGAAGGCTGGATCGGCCTCGATCGGTTTCTATGTTGACAACCTCAACGACAAGTTCAACGAACTCAAGGGGAAGGGAGTTTCATTCAGTATGCCGCCCACCGACCGTCCAGACGAGAAGATCAAGTTGGCGGTCTGCCTCGACCCTGACTGGCTACCCATCTCCATAGCCGAACGCAAACAATAGCTTTGGAAGTTGAGACTAGTGGCGTCAGAGAAACATTGTGTGATTTGCGGTTGCAAGGACCACAGGCTGGTCGGTTGTTCTACTCATAGGGCGAAGAAATGCAGCTGCTTCAAACCTTCGGCGCAAAACCAAGCTGCATAGGGAGCAGGTCTGGTTTTCTACCGGGTGGAAATACGTTTAACCGCCTCTCCACCGCTCTTTAGCAAGAGGAATCATGAGCCAAACGAATCCGCCTGCTCAAGCTCCTAAACTAGGGCGAAGTGGGTTGAGCCGCGTGGCCATAGGTGGGCTTGTGCTGGTTGCTCTTCTCAGTTTGGCTTTCGCAGGCTACACCGCGCTTAATCCTCACACCGTAACGGTCACGCAACAACAGGTGCAGACGAATACTCAAAGTGTCTACTTTGTCCAAACCCAAGCCGTAACCAGCGTCAGCACCGCAACCAGTTACACTACCCTATCAAGCGCGACGCCTAACGGATACGGTTACGGGAATTACGGATATTATGGAAACTATGGGAACTATCAGCCCTGCTATTACTACGGCTGCTACCAAACGCCGGGTTACTATTACAACTACCCCGGTTACTACTACGGAAATTACGGTAACTATAACCCGCCCTGCCAGGCTACCGGATCGTACGGCAACGTTACCTGCTCAGGCTACTTGTACCAAACCCAAAACGGATGTACTCTTCTCGCAGTCTCCACAACCAACAACCCCTACCCATCCTACGCAACCACCTACGTCTACGAGTACTATGCCCTGCACAATCTGCCATCAAATACGCCCCCCATTGGAACATGGGTGACTGTGAGTGGACAAATGTATCAAGGCTACAATACTAGCCCCAATGGCAACTCATGCCCTGACAGCTACATCAATGTGAACTCAATATCTTAGCTAAGCTCTGAACTGAAAGGCTCAACGGGAACTAGCAGGTCCCTATCCTTCGTCGTCTTCGTCCTCGGACTCGTCATCCTCTGCTGCGGCTGGGGATCCGCTGGCCGTCTCTTTACCCGCGGTTTCGGCGGTCTCAAACGTTTGCATAGCCTCCTTGAGCTCATCCTCAGTGATTTTCCCGGCGAGGAAGAGGAGGTCGTTGATCCACTCCGAGACAAGAACGTCAATATTTGCTGCAGGGACTAAGGGATGCTTTTGGAGTACGCCCTGCAGGTCCGTGAAGAGATTGTCCAATTCCACGGTATCGACGCTTTGCTTCTTGCCGAAGGTGAACTTCAAGTTTGGTCACGGTCTCCCTGTGAATCCACGATGCCTTTTGAAGCTTGATGTGGCAATCTTTAAGAGGTTACGCTATTTCAAACGCGGACTCGCCGCGGACCCTTACGGGTTAACTGGGTGGCCTGGACGCGGGGGTAAGATTCTTGGGAATCTCCCTAAAGCCCAGCCAGGTCAAAGAGGGCGAGAGTCGCCCGTGGGAGCGCAGGACTGAACACTCCATCGAGTGTGTCCACAGGCTCCTGTCCCGCAGGGGTTCAGGGGTTCGAATCCCCTCCCCCGCACCATTTTGAAGCTCCCAGAACTCTTTCTCCGATAATCGCAGTGAAGATCGCCGAGCATGCTTTCTGGATGAAACGTGAGGGTTACAGGGATTCAACGATAAGAGCGGCGGTTAGGGCTCTGAGGTCGATTGGTCGGCGGTGCAATCTTCTCGACCCTAACGCATTCAAAGACTACGTGGCCAAGGCCGAGTATAGTGAGAATCGCAGGGACCACATATTGGACGACGCCAAGCGGTTCTATTCCTGGTCAAAGGTTGAGTTTACCAAGCCAATGAGCCGCAGGGTTCAGAAGTTCCCTTTCATTCCAACCGAAGCCGAAGTTAACGCCCTGACCAGTGCCGTTGGTCCGAAACTCTCCGCATACATGCGGCTGGTAAAGGAAACTGGGGCAAGAGCTGGTGAGGTGTGGCAATTGCAGTGGGCGGACCTTGACCCAAACACCAGTACGATTACGATTAATCCTGAAAAGGGAAGCCGACCCAGAAGACCCAAGATATCAGGAAGCGCAATGGCTTCGGTGTTGGCTCTACCACGAACCAGCCCATTTGTTTTCCATCGAGCAGATGCGGACCCAGAGATAAGCTATCAACACTTCTTTCGGAACTACGCCAAACAGAGAGCAAGAATCGCTGTCAAGTTGCAGAATCCGAGACTGAGAAGCATCAGTTTCAAAACACTGAGGCATTTCAAGGCGACAATGGAGTATCATCGTACCAAGGATATTCTTCACGTAATGGAGATTCTGGGCCACAAAAATATTCGAAATACGCTCATGTACACGCACTTAGTGAACTGGGAGTCAGAAGAATTTGTTTCCAACGTAGCTAAGACCGTCAAAGAAGCACAGGAGCTAGTAGAATCAGGATTCGAGTATGTGTGTGATGTAGAAGAGTACAAGGTATTTCGCAAGAGAAAATAAGAATTTCAAAACATTGACAAGAGATGAAAACCAAGTAAGGCTAGAACTACTCCCATCCCAATCAAAAGTACGGAGGTCTTCCTGAGCGTTCCAATCCACACCATCGCCCCCGACCATACGAGGAACCAAGCCAATCCAAAAGAAATCGCACTCCAAAGAGGAAGCGACAAGAGAAAGACTCCACCCCACGAGAGCAGCGCCGCACCGACAAGAGCAATCCCACCGATTACGAGAAATGTAGGCATCGGATTCCGAATACTGTTCCAAAGGCGTGGCAACCTGGTTCCACCTACCCTCTGTTTCTATCCTTCACGGATTTTAATTATGCGACTTTTTGCGAAATATCATCATGACGATATTTCGAAGGTGTTTTTCTTCGTGATTTCCGAAGATGGTTAACAATCGAAGTTGCAACGTCGGAAAGACATTACAGAGTTGATTGAGGCAGGGTTCGAATTCATTCTTCAAAAGGATGGGTTGGCTTACTTTAGGAAGAGGAAGTAACGCATGACGGCTTTTTTCTGCGCATTTGCAGGCATAACAATACAGCAATCATTGATGTGCTCAACACCAGTAACGCAGTGGGGAACTCAGGCACCGGCAATGTGGCTGGGAGTATTGCTAATCCAATCCGCCGTGCACTCGAACTTTGGGCCGTGAAATATACGTAGAATTGATTTCCGACGATTATCGTCATAGGCGTCTCTATTCCATTCTGGTCCCAGCTGCCTGAACCGTACGAGATTATTGGATTATTTGCATTCGGAATCCAATGTATGCCATCGGACGAAGTGGCCATACCAATCTGCGAATTCAGTGCTGCGTTCTGCACTGGACCGCTCATGTAGTAGTGGCTGTCATACATGGAACTGTAGAAGCCCACGTAAGAACCATTTTGAAAGCTCACACTCGTCAAATAATCCCAGTTGCTGCCGCCATCCCAACCGTTTCCGAACGGAATCGAGACGGTTCTCTCCGTCCCTATCTTGGTCCAATGAACACCATCGAGTGAAGTTGCAATCCCTACATGAGGATTGAAAGCGACGGAACCAGGCTTGTCTGAGCTTCCCAAGTAATACATCGTATACCCCGAACCGTTGTGAATCACTGTGGGCATATCGACATCCTTAGCGTCCCAAGAAGTTGCATTCGGCGTTAGTACGGGATTTGATGAATACTTACTCCAATGAATTCCGTCGGGGGAAGTAGCGTAACCAATTTGCCAAAGGGAAGCATCCGGAGATGCCCTGCTGGTAAACCACATTTTGTAGCCTCCCCCTTCGAACATGACCCATTGGTCATTCACGCCGCCAAAATCCCAACTACCGCTCTGTCCTCTGGTCATCACAGGATTGCCAGAGTATCGAGTCCACGCTATTCCGTCCTTGGATGTGGCCAATCCTATGCCGTCAATTTGATTGCTGTCAGAACCTGAATACCACATCATGAACAATGAGCCATTGTATAGGATGCACGGTCTATAGACGATATAACTGTCCCATCCCTTACCCACATCAAAAACCATTTGACCGTGTACTGCACCAAGGCCGCTAGGGAGTAACACTACAAGAACCACAAAAGCAAGGAAAAGGGAAGGCGACGCTCTCATACGGGTCATCCATGCATCCAAGACGCAAGCAGAAAACGTTTTCCACTCCTCAGAGCTGGTGGAAGCAGGCTTCGATTATGTGTGCGATGTTGAAGGGTACAAAATCCTTAGGAAACGAAAATAAATCATGAGGCCATGAGCAATCCGCAAAAGAGTCAGACTTCTAAATCGTAAATGTTTTGGTAGAAACATGGACGGGTATCAATGAAGCCAAAGCCAAAATCGTCGAGGAAACGCAACCTGACAGAGCTACGGCTTTCATGATTATCCAAGCTACGTAAGGAAGCGAAAGACAAAAGCGTTTTCGTATTTTCAGGCCAATCTCCAAGCTAAAATCTCCTGAATCTAGCACCATGAATGTTATGGTAGAAACATTGAACCCCACGGCCGAATAGCACCACAGAAAACACAGACGCAGACGCACGCACCTACTTGGATGGGGCGTGGTCCAAGCAGGTCGAGATATTCGCCATCTTCACGAGCTAACGTCA
Source organism: Bathyarchaeia archaeon (assembly GCA_049521055.1). Classification (GTDB taxonomy): domain Archaea; phylum Thermoproteota; class Bathyarchaeia; order 40CM-2-53-6; family 40CM-2-53-6; genus FEN-987. The sequence continues at coordinate 15,904 of JBEKPE010000005.1, read as the reverse complement.
GTCAATTGCATGTATTTCGGTTTCAGCTCGTCAACTCACCAGACGAATTATTATTAGAGCATTCAATCCAATAGTTCTAGACTCGTAGGGGCACGTTTAATGTCATCAATTTCTATGCAGCTTGATGTGCGAGTGAAGAACCCTAAAGTGGTTGATGGTAAGAAAAAACTCGTTACGACGGTAAAAACCAGGGTATTGGGTTCTGTTCAGGAAACTACACTAAGAAGAACCATTGACGGAAATTCGCCAGAAAAGAGCATATTCTGAGCCTTATAGGCGAATTAGAGGATATTTATCGTCGTTTCGGACACCTAGTGTCACTACTTTGTACATCGTGGGAGAAAACGCATTGTGGCCCGCAGGGCCAATAGCACATTGCCAAAACACGTGTGTACATACAGCTCTTGGCAATTAGCCGATACTATACCATATTGGATATAGCATAATATCGCCTATACGATATGTATGGATATCGGATAGATTTAATAGCCACTTATCCGATACTATTTGATATCGGGTGAAACTAAATGGTCTTACTCAACAGCAAATTACACGATAGATTGCTAGAAAAGAAGAAGAAACTTGATGCGCTGCGTCCACTCCCTCCGTCTGCAGTACAGAAAATCCAACAGCAAATGCAACTTGAGTACATTTACAATTCAAACGCCATCGAAGGTAATACTCTCACTCTAAGGGAAACCCAACTTGTCCTAGAGGAGGGAATGACAGTTGGCCAAAAACCGTTCCGTGAAATCCAGGAAGTCAAGAATCACCCAGAGGCCATCGAGTACATCCAGAGCATCGCAAGCCAGAACGAACTAAAAGAATCTGATGTGTTCACAGTACATCAAATCGTTATGAAAGACATCATCGATGACGCTGGGAGATATCGAAGTGGAGATGTCAGAATATTCGCCTCGGACCACAGACCCCCTCCCGCCTACGAAGTGCCTTTCCTAATCGGCAAAATGCTCAACCAGTTCAATCGGAACCCCGACGAATTAGTCCCCATAGAACTTGCTGCTTGGCTGCATCACGATTTCGTACACATTCACCCGTTCAGCGATGGAAACGGTAGAGTTGCAAGGCTATTCATGAATGTCGCCTTACTCCACTTCGGCTATCCAATGACGACGATTCGACGAGTTGATAGGAAATCGTACTACGATTGTCTACGCAGGGCTGACAAAGGAAACCTGGCTCCTTTCGTCAATTTCACCGCTTCCGCTGTAGAGCAAACACTGGACCTCTACCTTCGAGCTATTGGACCGACGGACGACCAGCTGATTCCTATCTCAGAAGCCAGCAGGGGAACACCATACAGTTCAGAATATCTTAGCCTTCTAGTGCGCAAACGAAGAATCGCAGGAATAAAGACAGGGCGCAATTGGTTGGTCTCCAAGAAAATGATACAACAATACCTTGAACAACTCGACAAAGCAAACCGAATGAACTAAGTTCGACCCAAACGAAAGTATCAACTCACAATAGATATGCAACTCACTTAACGATTGGAGGCGTTGAGGGCTATGCTCAGGCAGTTGTTTTCTTCTTCTGCTGCTCCTTCCTCTCTTCCTCTTGCTCCCTATCGTCATCTTCTCGGTCTTCGTCTTCCTCCTCGGCTTCGTCATCTTCCTCAGGCTCATCATCATGGTGGTCTTTGTCGTCGTCATATGATTCATCACAGGACCACGCATACCGACGCATGCCATAGACTACCTCACCGAATAATTTCGACGAGACGGGTCGAAGACCCGATATTACGTATTGAGATCCAAGTTCTAATCCAAATTTCTTAGAACCTTACCTAACCCATGACAATCTCTACAATTCTAAGCTATTCAACTACGGACACCAGGGCTCGGTGTTTCCTAGGAATAGGCCTTCTTTTGATGTCCGACGATATGCATCGCACGAATCGCCGTAAATTCAGGATGTACGGCAAAAATGAAAGGAGACGGTGATCTTCCGCTTATGTCACTCAGTGCCAGTTCAATTGCCGCGAGGAATCTTACCACGTTGTCAACGCTCATCGCTGTTGGCCTTGAAATCCATTTGTCGTCTCTCCAACTCACGAACACGCAATTCACTCTCAGGTCATGACTGACAGACATGGGTTTCGTATCGAAGTAACTCGAATCGAAGTAAGCTTCATCAAAACCTGATGGTAACAGTTCCGTAGCGGCGTTCCCAACAATCTCTCTTGCGACGTTTTGTTTGAACACGTGGTCCGTGAAGAACCGTTTGTCGATTTTGACCTCTCCTTCACGCCCAGCGCTATCGTTTTTCGTGGTGAGCTCTGCGCATTTCGCTAGCTCTTCGTACGCAAATATTGCCAGAACTAAGGCGCTCCAGACGCTCGGTATTGTTCTGTCGAGAAGAACGTACGCATCATGAGCCAGCTGGCGAATGGTCCCTGCACAAAGTTCTATCCCTTCGTTGAGTTTGGCTACGGGAATTACGACGAATTTTCGTTTTCTTTCAGATTCTTTCATGGCGATTACCCAATAGCTATACGCACTATGCTTGGGGTTTCGAAGTATCTCTCCTCCTTGTGTGAAAGCCTTGTCAAGATAGGTTCGCTCGATTACTTTTTAGGTTCCGCTACAGGGTAGCGACCGCCGACGAAATCCTTAAGAGGGTACATACACACATACATACCTACATTGAGGAATAGAAGCCCATGTTCGAAGCTCAAGAAAAGTTGACGAGAATGAGAGAAACAGTTCGTGAGGAACTCAAACACATCCCACGAGGCGATATTCAGCAGAACATGTTCAGGGCCCACTATCAGGTGGGCCGAATGAATAGTATGGGGAAAAAAGCGCAGACTCCAAATTCAAAAGAAGCCGTTATGAAATCTTGTCTAGATTTCTACAAGGAAAAATATCCAGAGGTTGAACCGCAGTATGATAAACAATTTTTCTTCGGCAAAAAGCGGTGAAGATAGAATGACTGAAAAGGAATCTGTCCCGCAGGGGCGTCCGAAGGACGCTTCAGTTCAGGGGTTCGAATCTCCTCCCCCGCACCAATGAAATTCGAGTGCTGTTTGTAATTTTCGTAATGCCTGGTTTGTTCTCAGTCGGTCGGAAGTATGTTTCATGCTACTACGCTTATAGTAACTTTAATTAGTGTAAGGTCGCTTCTGGCGGCGTAAGTGGTAGAAATGCGAGTCTCCGCTCTCCAAGTCGTGATCTTCGTAATCGCTTTATTCTTAGCCATTTCGCATGCATTCTACGTACAATTCATCTCCTACTCGCTCTCCATTGGAGGCTACTTCCTGGTTGCAACAATTCTCTTCGCTGCCGGAGGCTTCGCGGCGTTGACGTCAGGTAAACTGTTCAAACCAGCCATCATTGGCCTCTTCGTCCTGTCGCTCATCGACAATCTATTGATCTTGGTAACGGCCACCACTCCGACACCCTTGTCGGGCGGCCAGGCATTTGGTTTCTCTACGGATTGGATGCCGCCTGGAAATGTTCAGGTCTTCGTCGCTCAGGTTGTGCTAATGGTTCTTACTGGTTACGTATTGTTAGCAAAGCGAAAGGCAGCATAGCCTCTTTTAGCTTCGTGAGACCAACCGATTCCAGATATTGATGAGACTCTCATCAGCGGATCATCCCTCTCTAGTTACTGAACCGATAGGCTAAGTTCTAAGCCCACGCTGGATTACGAATCCAGCCTTTTCAGTGACGGTGGAATGAAGAAGCTCATCAACGATCCGTTCAGCGTGACCGTAGAAAGTATCGAGGGGTTCACTCATGCATACAATCAGTTAGTCAGACTGGTCAATCCCCATGTCGTGGCACGGCAGCGCGCACCCATTTCCGGTAAAGTGGGTGTCGTCGTCGGTGGAGGTAGCGGGCATGAACCGCTCTTTATCGGTTGGGTAGGTTACGGAATGGCTGATGCAGCGGTGCTTGGTGAGGTTTTCTCAGCCCCATCGCCACCAATGATTCTTGATGCGACCAGGGCGGTAGATGGTGGGGAGGGTATCTTGTATGTTTATGGAAACTATGCGGGAGACAACATGAACTTCGATATCGCAGCGGAAAATGCGAAGGAGGAAGGAATTGAAACAGCTACGGTGCGCGTCTGGGATGATGTAGCCTCGGCGCCTCCTGATAAGGTTCAAGAAAGGCGCGGGTTAGCTGCGGATTTTTTCGTAATCAAAGTTGCAGGAGCGAAAGCCGAAGAAGGAGCAAGCCTTTCGGAAGTGAGGAGAATGGCCGAGAGAGCAAGAGACAATTCCCGCACATTCGCAGTCGGCCTATCCCCAGCAACACTTCCTACTAGCGGCCAACCAACGTTCACGATCGGACAGGAGGAGATGTATTTTGGAATCGGAGCGCACGGAGAGAAAGGAACCAGAAAGACCGGACTGCTCTCCGCAGACGAGACCGCTCAAGTTCTCGTGAATGAAGTCGTCAAGGATTTACCCTTCAAGAAAGGAGATGAGGTGAACGTTATCGTTAACGGATACGGTTCAACAACGCTAATGGAACTCTTCATCATAAACCGCAAAACGCATCAGGTCTTGAAGGATTTAGGAATCTCAATTCACCGAACTGAAGTCGGCAACTTCCTAACCTCTCAGGAAATGGCGGGATGTTCAGTGACATTGATGCGTCTCGACGCAGAGTTGAAGAAGTGTTTCGACGCACCGGCGGTCACGCCATCGTATCGATGGTGTGGAACGATTCCGGAATCCTAAAGGAGGTTATCTTGTTGGGAGAGTCACTCTCCTACTCACAGTTTAAGAATTTCCTTCTGAACTTTGCTCAGCGTGTTCTTCGATCGAAAGATGAATTGAACAGAATGGACGCCGCGTGCGGAGACGGAGACTTCGGGACAACCATGTACGTGGCCTTCGACAAGGTCCTGAAAATTCTCGGGTCTTCCGGAGGCGTAGACGTTGGCACTCTCCTTTTGGAAGTTGGACAGGCAATACTCTCCTCAGCAGGCGGAACGGCCGGCCCAATATTCGGTACGCTCTTCGCGTCGGCAGGAAATGCTGCCAAATCAAAAAGCGAGCTAGAAATATCGGACTTAGCGGCAATGTTTGAGGCCGCCTTGAGAAAAGTGGAGGCCCGCGGACATGCGCATGTCGGCGATAAGACACTCATCGACGTTCTCGATCCCGCGGTGGCATCCCTCAAAAATTCAACTACCAAGCATACGCCTCTTCTGTTAGCATTGGAAGATGCGACTAATGCTGCTGAAACTGGCTTCGAGTTGACCAAGAGCGTTGTGGCTAAGCAGGGAAAGGCCAGATATCTTGGAGAGCAAACGCTCGGAAAGCCAGACCCAGGAGCCTACGTTACCATGCTTATGTTCGATTGTCTCCGTAACGAGGTAAACCGGCGCGTTGAGTGAACTATGTGCTATTGTTTTTGCGAGCCAAGAAGTCTTACTCATGTGAGTGTTTGCAATAGGAACAAAATCGCGAATCCCACGCCAATTGTCAACAACACGTTTTTCGTGCGCCAGGCGACTATCACAGCAACTATTCCCGCAATAAGACGGGCCTCCATGTGAAGAGATAGGGGAGCTATCATGGTGTATCGGAGGAGGTCGGGAAAGATCAGTCCGGCGAAGACGGCAGGGGGCACGAAGTCTAAGCCACGCCGTACCAAGGCTGGAAGCCTGACGCGCCCGAGAAATGCGATGAACGACAGCCTCAGAGCGAATGTGATCACGCCCATCGCGACGATGGTTAACCAAACCGTCTCGGAATTCAGCAAATCGAGTTCATCTCCTAATTCGCTCGATGGCTACCCCGATGACTACGGCTATGATAACTGCCAGTATGAGGTTCAATCGGAGTGGCAGATTGATGGCGAGTATCGCGATCACTCCTGCGGTCAAAGATACTCCGACACTGAGCCTGTCTTTCAGCATGGGGACGAGGAGAGCGATGAAGGTCAAAGTTATGGCGAAGTCGAGTGGCCAATTTCTTGGGATCACTTGTCCTAGGAAAATTCCTGCGGCCGTGCTTGCTTGCCAAGTGATCCACATCGTCAGTCCTGCTCCGAGGAAAAACCAATGTCCGTTCCGTGAAGTCCCAAATCGATCGTAGTGTACGATGGTTACGGCGTAGGCCTCATCTGTAAGAAGGTAGCTCAGAGTCCACTTCCAGAGTGAGCGAAGGTTCTTCAGATGTGGCGAGAGGGACGCGCTGTACAAGGCGTGGCGCAGGTTCACCATAAACGTAGTAACGATTACCACCATGGCCGGTGCGGCGACGGTGAAGAGTTGTACAGCCACAAACTGTGCTGAGCCAGCGAACACAACCGAAGACATGCCAAGTGCCGCTGGAACGCCCAACCCACCTGTAAAAGCCAGCACACCGTAAGTTACTCCGAATGGAATTGCGCCGAGAAGGAGAGGCAACATGGCCTTCACGCCGGCGAGAAATTCAACTTTAGCTTCTGCTGGCACAGCTTTAGCCAAAGGGCGACTCACGTCCAATTCGAATCGCCCATACGCCAGCACCCGTTGATCTAGGAAGGATTTTCGGATCGACTTACGTTTCTGTAGTCAACACAAACCGGTTTTATTCACTTGCTTTCCAAGAAGCGAAGTCTCTGCCGAGGAGTTGAAGTGCTATCACGATTTTTTGCGCGTTCTTTGTTCCTTCGGCTATGACGGCCTGCCTGACGGTTCTGTATACCTGCTGTATGTCGTATTCCGTCGTTGTTCCTAATCCTCCATACCATTCTAGAACGTCGCTGACGGCCTTTACACAGAGTTCCGAGGCGACAAGTTTCGCTACTGAGGCACCACTCATCGCCTCTTGGAACGAGGCTTTCCCTTGGTGGTATTGGTCTACGAGCCACGCGGCGCGGTAACATAGCAGCTTCGATGCTTGAACATGCGAATACCCATCAGCAAGTTCGAATTGAATGCCTTCATGGGCCCCAATGGGTCGGCCGAATGTTTTTCTCTGTTTCAAATATTCAATGCCCCTCTCGATTGCGGCTTCTGCGGCGGCTACGATGCTCATCGTGGTCGGGACGCGTGCGTGTACGAAGGATTCGTATGTCATCCGATATCCAGTTCCCTCGGATCCGACTAGATAACGCTCTGGCACATGCGTATTCTCATACCGGACTCCACCGATGTCTATGCCCATTCCCGTGTAGTTTGATGTGGTCATACCCTTGGAGTCTGATGGAATGTAGATGAGGCTCATTCCCTTACTTCCCAACTCAGGTTTCGTTTTCACTGATGTGATGAAGCCTCCTCCGTACTTCATGACCTCTGGCACGCAGCTTAGGCATGTCTTCTCTCCGTTGACCACAAACTCGCTGCCAACCTTCTTGGCGGTGGAGGTTATCGACGTGAAATCGGTTCCGCAGTTAGGTTCGGTGGAGTGAAGCGGAGTCATCCAACCTTGCTTCGTAACCTTCGGAAGAATCTCGTCTTTCAACTCATCACTTCCGTACACCGCGAGGATGCGTGCGCAGGACCCTCCGTACCAAATCGGGAGGCCCGCGAAGCCCGTAGGGTCGCCCTTCGTCATTTCCTCCACCGCAACTAGGAACGTCACATAATCTGCAGCGGAACCGCCGTATTCTTGAGGCACTAGTAATCCGAATACGCCGAGATCTGTGAAGCCTTTATGGATCTCAGGCGTGACGAGTCTAGCCTTGAGAAGTTCCTTCGCCTTCGGAGCAACATTTCTAGCCATGAATTCGCGGACGGCCTTTCGGAAAAGATCTTGCTCTTCTGTAAATGTAAAATCTAAGGGCATTTACGCGATTACCTCTCTAGTTGACCTTCCAATTCTGATGACTGCGGAGACGCCTTCCATAATGTCTTCGGTGGCTCCGCACTTTTGGAAATTTTCCAACGAAGATCGCTTGAATCCTTTTAGCTCATCTCTGATGCGCCGTTTCTAAGCGGTTCAATATCTACACTGCAGTTGCGATAAGTGGAAAACTCTCTATGGCTCGATCGTCCGGGATGGTTCGTGAACAAGTGTGAGAGCCACAAGCAATCCTTTTGAACGTTAAACGAAGCTAGCGCGCTGATGAAAATTGTCTAAAACTAACACTACAAAAAGTCTCTTGCTATACTCAGGTGTCGCAGTATTTCTCGTTGGTGTGATCACCTTCATCGTCCCATATCTTGAGGATGCTGCTAACAGAATGATACGATCACCAGCCTGGTGGACTACCCACAGTGGAGCCGTGGCTTGGTTCTGGGGGCCCGCTGATCCATCTCTGGGTCTCTTTGCGCCGTTCTGGGAGTTCGCTGTCGGCCTGATCGTAGTCGGTCTACTGCTATCCGGTGTATCTTTCGCAGTCAAAGGTTAAGGTGTCATGTAATGACGCAATCTAAGGCTAAAGGCCGTTTGTACATATTCGGCACTCCAATCGCGTGGGTGGCCGTGTACGGTGCTTTGATTGGGGTTACATCCCTTATTCCTGTTCTACCCTACGCTGGGGGTGGAGGATTCTGGCCGCTTGCAACTGTTCTTGCGGGAATCGCACCTCTGCTTCTCGGTCCTGTGGGAGGAATCGCTGCTGCAGTCGTGGGAGGAATCATTGGCATGTTTATCGCGCCACCAGCTTTTCCGCTAGGTATCATTGATGCCACATTAGTCGTCATGTTGCCGGCTATTTTCGTGGCATTGGCTTTCAACATGAAGAAGACCAAGTGGATTTTTCTAGGCTGGCAGATCCTCATGACAGCAACTTTCTTCATAGCACTATACTTCTACCCAGGCGTCAGTGGAGGATGGCCTCCGATTTCGACGAGCTCGTACTTCTTTGCGACACTCTACTACTGGCTTCTTCCCATAATTGTACTACTCTCGCCACTCGGCACGAAATACATCTACAACTGGTCAAGGAGCGCTAGTCCAAAGCAAAGAACAATCGGGTTATTCATTGGAACATGGATGGCAATGAATGCGTGGTATATCTCCCCATCCTACTGGCTCTATTGGATACTGTTCGCATACCCGTCGGCGTTACTCTACCTCATGGCCTGGGGCATCTACACGTGGTACATGCCACTCTTCGCCGTACTGATGACCCTGATTGCAGTGCCAATCACAGAAGCTCTAAGAAGAAGCGGAATGGCGAAACCACCGGACGTCATCTGGTGAACGCGTCGTTTCAAGCTTCACTTCCCTCTTTTTTCTGCTAGGTTATATCAATTAGAAATATTGTGGTGCGATAAATGGGCGATGTGATAGTCGATGTTCAAAATCTTTCATTTTCTTATCCCGACGGCACTAAAGCGCTAAAGAATATCAGCTTCGAAGTCACAAAAGGACAAATCATAGCCGTTCTAGGTGCAAACGGCGCAGGCAAGACAACCCTCTGCCATCATCTGACAGGCATCATCCCGAATATCTACCAAGGAACGACAGAAGGACATGCTATTGTCGCAGGAATGAATGTTTACGAGCACCCAGTCTACGAATTGGCCCAAAAAATCAGTTTCGTAACGCAAGATCCCGAGGGACAATTGATCAACCCCGATGTTTTGATGGAAGTCGCTTTTGGTCCTGAGAATCTGGGCGTACCAAGAGAAGAAATTTTGCGCAGGGCCAAATGGGCCCTTGAGGCAGTCGGCCTAACGGGACTTGAATCACGTTCTCCATCCGAACTCTCAGGAGGACAAAAACAGAGGCTCGTTCTCGCCGCTGGTCTCAGCATGGAACCTGAATTGCTAGTGCTCGATGAGCCTACGTCCCAGCTTGACCCAATCGGAACCGGTGAGGTTCTTGACGCCTTGGTTCAACTGAAAGAAAAGTACAACATGACCACGATCCTGACAACGCATGCCTCTGAAGAAGTTCTTAGGACCGCGGACCGTTCAATCGCGCTTAGCAAAGGAGAAATTGTTGCTGAAGGAACTCCTAGGGAAGTTTTCAGCAAAGTCAAATTGCTCGATTCAGTGGGCGTCCAAGTTCCCCAGATACCGATGCTCGGGTACAGATTAGCACCGGAAAGACCCGTACCGATGGCAATCGAGGAAGGGAAGAAACTGGTAATCGAATTTCTTCAACAGAAACATGTCTCCCCTATGCTCTCCGCTCAGCCAACGCTAGATTCACCGAAAGGTGAGGTGATTCTCGAGTGCGTTGACCTGTCATATGTGTACCCTGGCTCTCCACCCGTGCAGGCTCTGCGGAACGTGAGTCTGACGATACGTCGGGGCGAGATGATTGCAATAATAGGGCAGAATGGTTCGGGAAAGACGACTTTAGTCAAACAATTCCTCAAGCTCCTGAAGCCGTCGAAGGGAAAGGTCCTCTTCAAGGGGAATGACATTCAAGGACTAACGACGGGAGAACTCGCAACTTCAATTGGACTCGCGCTGCAAAACCCGGATGAACAGTTATTCACGATTTCCTGCAAGAAAGAAGTTGAATTTGGTCTTCGAAACCTCAAGCTCCAGGAAAACGAAATCAAGAGTAGAGTCGACGAAGCGTTGGGGTTCGTCGGGCTCCAAGAGCAGTGGGACACATTTCCCTTCAGGCTCAGTTTTGGCGATCGAAGAAGCCTAACGGTGGCGGCGGTCATTGCTATGAGGCCAGACATAATCGTAATGGATGAACCGACAACTGCTCAGGACTATCTTGGCAGACATAGGATTGCCCGGCTCGGAAAGAAGCTGAACGAGAATGGCCACACGGTTATCATGATAACACACGATATGAATTTGGTGACCCAATATGCTGATAGAACAGTCGTAATGGCCAACGGCGAGATCCTCCTCGATGGGTCAACAAGCAAAGTATTCTCTGAACATGACACTCTAAAGAGAGCGTTCATCAAGCCACCGCCGATCGCAATTCTCGATAAGGAATTAGAGCCAAATGGGGTTCCTCAAGGAATCCTAACCGTCGATTCGATGGTTAACGCACTCACGGGGGTACAGTAGTTGGCGAGCATCGAATATGTGCGGAAGGATACGCCGGTTCACAATCTGCAGGCAGCCACGAAAATGCTACTGGTGCTAGCGAGCTTTGTTGTGAGTTTCTTTGCTCTAGACTTCGTCCTACTCGGAATATGGATTCTATTTCTTTTCGGATGGTGGGTAATTGGAGGGATAGACATCAAACGCATAGCCGTCATTCTGAAGATACTTGTTGGAACATACCTCTTCTTCGTTCTTCTCCAAGGTTTCACCTATAGGTTCGGAAACACAGTGCTCTTCCAACTAGGTACACTCATGGTAGGAAACCGCAACTACGCGGCGTACACGTTGGAAGGTTTCCTGTTCGGAACACTAGTATTCATGCGTGTTCTCGCAGTTGTGTTCACCCTACCAATACTCACCATGACGACACCCATGCCCAAAATTGCTGCAACGCTCGGCAAAATGAAAGTTCCATACCAGTTCACAATGATCTTTGTGACAGGAATTAGGTTCGTCCCTCTAGTCTTCCAAACTTGGACAGGAGTCATCCAGGCCCAGAAACTTAGGGGTCGAGACATCGATAAAATGCCGTTCTGGAAAAAAGTAAGCGTCTACACGAGTGTCCTCACGCCACTCCTACTGTACCTGCTTAAACTCTCGCAGACGCTTCAAATAGCACTCGAATGCAGGGCGTTTGGATCTCCTGTCACGCGATCTTACGTCGAGGAAGCCAAACTTAGGCTAGGCGACTACACTGCCATCGCAGTAATAGTGATCGTCACTGGGCTTCTAGTCGCGATGAAAGCAATCGGATATTCATCTACTCCTCACCTATTCATTTGAGGAGAGCGTACTTATTCTCAGGTGAAGAAGTCATGCAGACGTTTCATAAGATTGGGTTGTTCATGCGAGGATAGTGACATATTCTTGACTCGAAGCGTTGCCGCTTACGATAAGAATCGCATGACGAAGCCAGAGTCACCGACATACGAGGAACTTGTGAAACGCCGCGATAAGATGTTGGCCCCATGCTTTGCGCAGGATTGGCCAAACCTTCCGGTGATTAGAGCCGAAGGTTTGTACCTGTATGGGCTTGACGGTAAACGGTACATGGATTTCATGTCAGCCTTTGGCGTCGTGAACCTTGGCCACAACCACCCCGCAGTAATCAACGCTGCGCGAGAACAATTGGAGAAACAGGTTCATGGCGCAGTCGGAGTGACTCTGCACGAATCCGTTCTTCGCCTTGCAGCTCTATTGCCTGAGATACTTCCGGGGCATTTGGATATGTTCTTCTTCGGTAACAGCGGTTCGGAAGCTGTGGAGGGATCGATAAAGCTCGCGCGAAATGTCACCAAGAGACCGGGTATTGTCGCCTTCATGGGCGGCTTTCATGGCCGCACATATGGTGCGGCTTCTCTCACTGCCTCAAAAGCGATTTACAGAACGGAACTTGATCCATTCGTTTCGGGCATTTACCATGTTCCATATGCCGACGTTTACCACTCGCCGCATCCGGACGAACCAGAGAAGTGTGTTGAAGAATCCATTAACTCACTAGATACCGTCTTGAAGCGGTTGATCGCTCCGTCCCAAGTTGCGGCGATAATTGTTGAACCTATTCAGGGGGAGGGCGGATACATCGTTCCGCCAAAGGAATTCTTGATCCGCCTGAGAGAAATATGCACCCAAAGAGATATGCTACTAATTTTCGATGAAGTGCAGACCGGTTTCGGACGGACTGGTGATTGGTTCGCTGCTCAAACCTTCGGAGTTCAACCCGACATCATGGCCCTCGCCAAAGGAATCGCGTCCGGATTTCCACTCGGCGCGGTCTGTGCGCGTGGAGAACTCATGAGTCGGTGGGAGCCAACGGTTCATGGAACCACATTTGGAGGCAACCCAATATCTTGCGCTGCCTCTGTCGCCACAATAGAAACCATCAGAAACGAAGGTTTGCTTCAGAAAGCGAAAGAAAATGGCAAGTATTTGATTGGCAAACTCAAAGAATTGAAGGCCAAGTATCAAGTAATTGGTGATGCTCGCGGAGTCGGCCTAATGACGGCCATCGAATTCATCGTACCACACACCGACCGTGAACCTAACGCCACCGCCGCCAAGAAGTTTCTCAACGAGTCCCTCTCGAGAGGCGTACTAATGTACCCGTGCGCGTCGCATGGGCAGGCGGTAAGGCAGGCACCACCTCTAACAATAACTCATGAACAAATCGACGAAGCCATTAGCATAGCAGATCAAAGCCTCGGCACGATCCACTGAGACCGTGAAACCACGGTGAAAGAAAAACCGATTCTGTATCTCGTCCGCACAGTTCACCTTCCCGAACTTGAGCGCATGTCGAAAGAGCAACTCGGGAATCTCGCAGTTGTAAGAACTGAGCAGGAGAAGACAGGAAGGGAGCTGGGAAGAATACTGCATGACGCAACTGCGATCATCGTCGACGCCGACACTATTGTAAACGAAGACGTCATCGACGAGATGAAAAACTGCAAGATAATCGTCGCAGCCAGCGTGGGGTTCGACCACATCGACCTAACCGCAGCCGGAAGGAAAGGCATCTACGTTTCCAATGTTCCGGGATATTGTGCGGAAGAAGTAGCAGACCACACCATTGGCCTCCTACTTGCAGTCGTGCGAAAGATTCTCATCCTCAACAAAATTACGAAAAGCGGAAAGTGGGACGATTGGGAGGCAGCAGAGCCAGTTTATCGATTGAGGGGACGGACCCTAGGAATTATCGGTCTTGGTAGAATAGGGACCGCCGTGGCTCTCAGGGCGAAGGTATTCGGGCTAAATGTAATCACCTTCGACCCGTACATCCCCTTAGGACGAGACACAGCGATAGGGGTCAAATCCGTAAACTTCGACACACTACTCCGTGACTCAGACGTGATCTCGATCCACGTTCCCCTCACCGATGAGACACACCATATGATACGAGGCGGAGAGTTTGAAAGAATGAAAACCGGCGTTTTCATCATAAACACCTCCCGCGGTGTAGTAATCGATCATGATGCTCTCGTTGACGGTTTAAGATCTGGAAAAGTGGCAGGTGCAGGAATAGACGTGTTCGAGAAGGAACCTCCAGACACGGATGACCCGCTGCTGAAGATGGATAATGTTGTAACAACTCCCCATACGGGATTTCTGTCCGTCGAATCGCAAAGAGATCGCCAGAGCATGGCAGTTGAGGAGGTTAAACGGATTCTCGAAAATCAGCGGCCGCGAAGCGTCGTCAATTCTGACGTATTTGCAAAACCCTAGGCGGTCAGAGCTAAGCGGTCGGAGAAAGGCGCAGGTCTCGTGTCGACGAATTGCGACAATGATTGGTCGAGTTCAGAGGAACGAACCCATTTCCACATACCCATCTTGCAGAAACCACACTGCCAACCTGCGTTAGACGAACGGTTAAGTCAGATGTGGTCTGAGCTAGCTGCCAGTATCGCCTATTGGTGGCGTCTTATTGAAACTGGTTTAGGTAGAGCGGAGTGATCTGGGCGGCCCAGCTCATAGTTACAGTGTTGGCAGGGCGCGTTTTTGGGTGTTCCGCAACGAGAGCATCGTTGGCAACTGTTAGTTAAGTAAACTCTACAGGTAGAGCATTCGTTAGTACGCAGCACACCTGCAAGTTGAAGTAGGATCCCAGTGTTGAACGCCTCAGTAAAATTCGGTATGAGTATCGTCGTTTCGCTTTGGCTCACGCATTACTCCCTCCTTCTTCTCGATCACCGTTGGGTATTTCCTGTCATTGCGCCCTTCCTCGGCGCTCCGTCTTGCAGAAGCGAACACACAGGATATGTGAACTCAGGGTAGCGATGAATTCCTGGAAGCCAACTAAAGAGTGAGGTCTTTCAACGATTTCACGTTTTCGGTTAGGCATCAAATTTGGTCCGATGGTTTTCGAGGGCTTTCGGGAGTAATCCACCCTTGCGAGTTGTTGGAGTAGTTAGAAGAGGGCGCTGCAGGGAAATGTGACTGCCTTAAACCAAGACTCAGCAATCAATCCAAATTCACAAACATCGTCATCCAATTCGATAGGTCGGGATGTTCCGTTGGCGCGGGGTGGTTCGATCTTATTTCGGTTCCTTTGGTGAGATGAGAAGTTTTTTTCCTTTGACTTCAGGTTCTAGTTCTTGTCCCACTTCCCACCCCAATTCTTCTATGTGTTCCGACGGAATCACGACTACGTACTTGCTGAATTCTTCACTGTCAGTCTTCCGCGTCTTGCGTTTCTGTAGTCGCATAGAATCTAGCCGCCCGCGGATAACGGTATGAGTTGGATTACATCACCATCATTCAATGATGCGCTAGATTTCGCGGGAACCCCGTCCACGAGCGTCAACATCATCTGCATCATTTGAGCCATACTGGGATGCCTAACTGCGACAGAGTTCATCAGGTCCTGGAGAACAGTGGGCCTCTGAATAACGAAGAATTCTTCGGTTAAGTCAGTGTATTGAGCCATCATGGAATAGTAGACTTTTACAGTGATAAGTTGAGCTCTGGTATTCGCGGGGTCGTTGGTCGTTATGGAAGTTTCAAGATAATGGCCGTCGTGTGGAACAGAAAGGACCCCGATCTGATCCCCGACAACGAGGAGAATGCCTGCCCCTATTGCGAGGCACGCTGCTCGTCGAAGGAAGCTGCGTCGTGATTCTATAGAGGGTGGCCGATCCGAATTTTCATTTTGAAAATGCATACATGTGTCCTTGCCCAAGGTTGCAACTGGAGCCGTGTCAACTAGCCTTCTTTCTGCCTGACCGTGCGAAAATGAGCATGATGGCCGCGAGCACGACTATCCCCACTGCGCTTAGGCCTACGAGGTCTCTGCCGGTGAAGGTTATCGTGAAGTTGGTTAGGTCACCGTAACCTGAACCCTGCGAGCTATTCGACCCGGAAGTTGGGCCGACGGTAATGTGGCCTATCATGTATGGGTGAACGATGCAGTAGTATTCGTACGTGCTTGGGGTTGTGAACGTGTAGTTCCAACTCTCGCCTGCTC